>JBQCFV010000001.1:0-9249 GCA_051958695.1 Chitinophaga sp.
CACGAAAAGGAAGCCGAGGAAGCAGATGCCTGCATAGAGGTAGAAGGGGCCATAGGTCCCGAGGCTTTCAGCCAGTATGGGGAAGGTGAATACAAGGATGAAATACGCGCCCCAGAGGGAAACGATGGCGACGGAAGATGCCAGTCCCCTGATCTTGTTGGGGAATATTTCCGAAATAAGCACCCAGGTTACGGGCGCCAGGGAAGTGGCGTACATCGCGATGGCCAGCAGCACGAAAAGCGAAACGAACTTTACGTCCGCCTGGTTGCGCAGCAGCAGCGCGAGAATGATGTATACTACCGACAAACCGAGCGAGCCGATCAGCATCAGCGGCCGGCGCCCGAGCTTGTCCACCTGCCACATGGCTACCAGCGTAAACACGAGGTTCACGATACCGATGGAAATGGTCTCGAACAGCTGGCTGTTGAGATCGGCGCCCACGGAGGCGAATATGGTGGAAGTGTAATTGAATACGATGTTGATACCGCAAAGCTGCTGGAATACGGCGAGGGTAATGCCCACGATCACGGCGGGCCGCACGCCTTTTTCGAATACGGCTTTGAGGCTGGGGCGGGCGCTGCTTTGCAGCGAAGCGCGGATGTCGCGCGCGGTGTCGTTCACAAAAGCGGCGTCGCCGATACGGGAAAGCGTTTTTTCGGCTTCGGCAGTGCGGCCTTTGCCCATGAGCCAGCGCGGGCTTTCGGGCAATAACAACACGCCAAAAAGAAACACGAGACTGGGCACCGCGCCCAGGCCGAACATCCAGCGCCAGGCCTCATCACCTTTGGCGGCGAGATTGTAATTCACGAGGTTGGTGATGAGTATGCCGGTCACGATGGTGAGCTGGTTGATGGACACATTCCGCCCGCGCAGATGCGCCGGTGAAATTTCCGCGATGTACAGCGGGCTGAGGATGGATGCCATGCCCACGCCGATGCCCGCGGCAAAACGCATGGTCACGAACAGGCTGAGGCTATGCGAAAAAGCCATGCCCAGCGACGACAGCGTGAAGATCAGCGCAGCCAGCACCAGCCCGGGTTTGCGGCCGTAACGGTCGGCCAGCGCGCCCGCCGCGATGCAGCCTGCCATACAGCCGAGCGCGAGCGAGCCCGTCAAAAAACCTTCCCACCAGGCGTTCAGTCCGAAGGTGGTGCGGAGAAATGGGAGCGCGCCGGAGATCACGGCAAAGTCGAAGCCGAACAGGTACCCGCCGAGCGCGGAAATAAACGAGATGCCGATGATGTATGCGTGGTTGAATCTTTGCTGCATGCTATCGTGAATTTTTTCAGAACCAATGTAATATTCCTTCCGCGATCAGCCGGTGGCCTTTTTCGTTGGGATGGTTGTTTTGCGCCATCAGCGGCTTTACGTCGGGCTGCCGGAGGAAGATACCATAGCTGTCCACCAGCCCGGTATGATATTTTTCCGATAGCGCCACGATCTGGTCGCGCAGCTGGCGGAGCGGGTTGCCGGCCTCTTTCCATTTTGTGGCGATATCCGGCGAGGGAGTAAGCAATATCACGGGAATGTGTTTCGCCTGCGCTTCGCGGATCATTTGTTCCGTTGCGGCGCGCGCTTTATCAAGACCGATCGCGCGGTCGTTCAGCGCGTAGTCGATGAACAGCACGTCCGGCTGGTGAATAAGCACGGTGCTGCTGAAACGCGCCGCGCCTTTCACGGAATTTTCTCCGCCGATAGCCGACACGATCACATTGATCACCGCGTTCGGGTATTTTTCCTTCAGCCCCTTCAGTACCTGCTGCGGGTAAGCCTCCAGCGTATGCACGGCGGGCGTCGCGAAATAGCCCGAAGGCACGGAATGACCGTGGAATACGAGGTTGATGGCCCTGTTGTTCGGCCAGGTCTTCCGCAATTCCGCCTTTACGTGTTGGAGCAGCGCCGTGTCTTGCGCAGGAAGGGCCTGTATGCTGAAAATGATAAAGAGTGCCGTGAGCAACGTGTGTTTCATGCTTGTCCGTTTATTGGTATTTGCCGCGTACGGTCACGACCGATTTTGCGGGTATCGTTATCCTGTCTGCTTCCGCGGTGGAGCGTTTGCAGTTGAGCGTAGCGCTGGTGGTGTATTGATCGAGCGTATTGCCGCTGATGGAAACGCCGCTCAGCTGTATGTATTTTTCTTTACTTTCCGGGTTTACCAGCACGGCCACGAATTGTTTGTCCGCTTCGCTTTTGTACGCAGAGATCATCAGCGTGGCCGCCGCAATGGCGGGATCGTTGTTGCCTTCCACGGACGTTTCCACGCGCTGCATGCCCGGTCTGATGAACCTTGCGAAGTTACCAAAGCACCAGAGCTGTTTGGAATCCAGCACGATGCCGTCGGTTTTGCAATTGCCCACGTTCATCTGCCCCGAGGGGTCGTTGATGTACACGAGGGCATCGCTGTAATTGTAAGGGCTCACGGCCAGCCACCACTGCCAGGAGGTAACGCCCGCGATCACGAGATCGTGATGCAGCACTTTTGCCACATACAGGCCGTACTCAATACCCGTGTTGCGGGGCGAACCGTTGTACTGATCGCAGATATTACCGAGGATTCCAAATTCGGTCTGCCATAGCTGAAGGTCCGCGTCCACCTGCCGGGCTTTGTTCAGCAGTTGTGTGCGTGTGTTGATGAGCGTGTTGTCCGGGCATGTGGTGAAATAGCTGTGCCCTGAGATTATTTTGGCTACGTTCGGCTGGTCGCCGAGGTAGTGGGTGGAAGAAGGAGAGAAGAACTGGCTGATCTGGTCGCCGCGGTTGTCCGTATTTTTCCCGTACAAAAATTCCAGCGTACCGGCTTCGCCGACAACGATGCGCGAATGGGTGCCCGCAAGTTTTTGCGAGGTGAGCCGGCTTAGTTCCGCTACCTGGTCGTTCGTGGCCTGCGTACCTTCCTGGTTGGCGGTGTTGCCGTTGCCCCAGGCCCATTGCGGCTCGTTCACCGGGCTTAAATAGTCAAAGCCGAAATGTTTGGTAACGGTGGCGAGAAAGTCCGCATAGTCTGCCATTTTCCCGGCCTGTATGTTCATCATGGTGCCGCCGGAGCCGTTGAAGGCCTTGCCGTTGAGCGTGTACTGAACGGGCGCGGAAAGCGAAAAGCCGAGGGTGTATTTTACGCCGCGCTGCTTCGCCGCCTGCAGGAACCATTGCGCGCCCTGCTGTTTGCTCCAGTCGTAGGTACCGCTTGGTGTCAGGAAACATTCCTCTCGTCTCCATTCGTCGGTGATGTTGCTGGCTACGCCCTGTTCGCGGCTGCCCGCGCCGATGTTGAAGCGCCAGAGCGAAAGCCCGATGCCTTTGGGAGAGCCGTCCGCGGTGGTGTCCATGCTGAAGAGGTAATCCGCTACCTGGTCTTTTTTGGCGGTATTGCCCCAGGCGCCGATGTACTTGGTGGTCCAGCAGTCGGACGCGCCGAAGCTATGAATGGTCTGTTTCGTGTTCTGCAGCTGTATGGTCACTTTCTGCGCGGCTTTTTCCTTGCAGGTGTCTACGCCTAAATACATGCAGGCGGAGCCGCCCGGACCGGGGTCCGGGCTGGAACCTTTCCCACAAAAGGCCGCGAGGAACGCGATACCTATGATCGAGAGTGTCTTCATCCGTTTCATTTTTAGAAATAGCCGAAGTTTTGCTTCATCGCTCCTTCGGAAAGCAGTATCTGGTTGGCGGGTATCGGCCAGAGCATATGCGTGTCTTCCTTGAAGTTAAAACCTTTGTTTTGCGCTTCGGTGGTATTTTTTGTTTCGTAAGGGTCGGTGCTCACTTCGGTGTTGTATTTCACGAAGCTGCCGTTGGGCCCCATAATGCTGCTGATAACGGGTTTGCCGTTTTCGTCCTTCCAGCGGCGGATGTCGTACAGGCGGTCGCCTTCGTACGCCATTTCAAGCCTGCGCTCTTTCCGCACCGCTTTGATAAGGTCCCAGCCGGTGAGCGACAGGTCGGTGGTGAGATGCACGCGGTTGCGCACGCGTTGCAACGAGGCCAGCGCGGGGCCGCTCTTTTGCTGCATGGCGCAGGCTTCGGCGTGAATGAGCAGCACGTCGGCAAAACGCAGGATCTTGTCGTTGAGGGCGTAAAGACCGTTGGCCGGGCGTTCCGCTTTGGGCGTATAATGTTTGCGGCTGTAACGCGCGGATTTGGAATGGTTCGGCGAGGGGAAAGGCCGCCCGTCGAACGAAGGCGCGTTGGGATCGCCGGCTACGGGCAGGCCGTGGCGGTTGATGGTCCATTGCAGGCGGATGCTGTCGCCTTCGGCTTTGTAAGCGTTCTCCAGGTCGCTGGATACGGAGTAATAACCCCAGCCCGCATCCCCCGGCGAGTTCAGCATTACCTGGAACTGGTTGAAGGGCAGCGCCGGCACCTGCGAAGAACCGTTCTGTATCTCGAAGATGGATTCGATGCCGTTTTTGTAAGTGTATTGCCAGAGCGTCGAAAATTCGGGCTCGAGATCGTAGTCTTTTTCGTCTATCACCAGTTGCGACAATCTTTCCGCCTTTGGCCAGTCTTCCATGTAAAGGCTTGCTTTCGCCAGCAGCGTGAGCGCAGCGCCGCGGGAGGCGCGGAAGCGGTCGGCGGCGGGATACTCGCCTTTCTTCGGCAGCACGGCGATGCATTCGTTCAGGTCTTTGTCGATCTGGTTGTACACGTCCTGCACGGAAGAGCGCGGCAGGTGCGTGCTTGGCGGCAGTATCTCCAGCACCAGCGGCACGGGCCCCCAGTTGCGGATGAGGTCGTAATAACACCAGGCGCGCAGGAACTTCAGCTCCGCGATGAACTGTTTTTTATGATCGTCCGAAATGGGAGCGGTGCTGATGCCTTCGATGGTGCTGTTAAAGCGGCCGATGCTTTTATACAGGTCCACCCATTGCGCTTCGTTGCGGTCGTTGCCGGGGTCGAGCGTAAAGTGCGCCACGGCGTCGTAGGTGGGATGGGTCTGATAGGTGTTGCCCACCCATCCGTTGTCCGACGCGGCTTCGCCTGCGAGATAACGCCAGTTGAGTATTTCCCACCAGGTGCTGTAGTCGATGTAACGGTAAGCCACCATGGTGGAAGTATTGCATTGTTCCAGCGTGCCGTAATACTGGTCGCTTACGATGGCGGAGCCGTAGGGCGACTGGTCCAGCTTGTTGCAGCCTGCCGCCGTTACCAGCAGGGCGCCTCCGAGGATATATGGAAAAAGATGTTTCATGTACATGGATTGTTTGAGTTTATAAAGCAAGGTTTAACCCGAACGTATACACGCGCGGCGGCACCATCTGGTAGTTGTCCATCCCGTTGTAGGAAATAATGGAATACCAGGGCACGTCCGGGTTCAGGCCGGAGTAGTTGGAAATGGTGAACAGGTTTTGCGCGGACACGTACACCCGCAGGTTCTTGATGCCTTTGATCAGTCCGGCGGGAACTTTGTATCCCAGCTGCATCAGGTTGGCCCTGACGAAATTGGATTTTTCGAGGAAGAAGGTGGACATCTTCGTGAAGTTGCCGTTCTGGTCGGCCTTGCGCAGCTCGGGGAAGCTGTTGCTGGTGCCGGGGCCGTGCCAGTACTGGTCCTGGAAACCGGAAATGAAGTTGTAGTTGCTGCCCGCGATCATGTTCCTGCGGTACTGGTTGAAGTTCTGCTGGCCGAAGGTGCCGTACAGTTCCGTACGGAAGTCGAAGTTGCCGTAGGCGAGCGTTAAGGCCAGCCCGGTGGAGAATTTCGGGTAGGGGGAACCGAGGTCGGACATATCGTTGTTGTCGATCTTGCCGTCGCCGTTGTAGTCGCGGAATTTGAGGTCGCCCGCAATCGCCTGCGGCTGCAGTCTTTCCCCGCTTTTGTTCACGTAATTGGCCGCTTCCTCGTCCGTCTGGAACACGCCGTCCGCAATAAAGCCCCACCAGGCGCCGGGCGCATGGCCCACCGTGGTGCGGGAGCGGAAGGTGCTGATCACTTCGTTGTTCTCGCCGCCAAGTATGGGATCGGAGCTGGAGAGGTAATCGATGGTGCTCTTGAACTGCGTGAGCGTCAGGTTCACGCCGAAGCTCAGCTTGCGGGTGATGTTGTCCTTATACCCGATGGCAACGTCCCAGCCTTTGGTCGTCATTTCGCCGATGTTGGCGTACTGCGATGCGATATATCCCTGCGGGTAGCCGAGCGAGAAGTCCACGCGCACCGGCAGCAGCAGGTTTTTCGGGTTGCGGGTGTAGCGGTCCACGGAAATGTTCAGACGGTCGTTGAACAGCGCGGCGTCAAGCCCTACAGAAAGGTCCTGCTGCACTTCCCATTTCAGTTCCGGGTTGCTGATGGAGCTGGGGGCGTAGCCGTTGATCACTTTGCCTTCCGCGTCCACGTAAGTGGTCATGTTCACGAAAGACATATACTGGCCTACGGAGCCCGGCAGGTTGCCACCGCTCTGGCCCCAGCTGGCGCGGAGCTTCAGGAAGCTGATCTTGTCCTGCAAAGGTTCGAAGAAACCTTCCTGCGAGATCACCCATGCGCCGGACACGGAGGGGAAATAACCCCAGCGGTACAATGGGTTCACGAGGCTCGATGCGTCTGCGCGCATAGTGCCGGTGAGGTAATATTTTTCGCGGTAGTTGTACCGCAGCGATCCGAAGAAAGAAAGCATTTTGCCGAAATGAGCGGCGCCCGGCTGGTATCCGCCGCCTGCGCCGGTAACGAGGTTGCCCGCGGTGATGTAACGGTAAGGCTCGCTGTCGAACGGTATGTTCTCGCGCGAAGCGCTTGTGCCTTTGGTGGTGTAGCTGTCGTAGCTATGCCCCAGCAGCACGTTCACCGAATGCGATGCCGGCAGCGGCAGCGTGTAGTCGGCGGTGTTGGTGATCTTCACACGCGTGTTCTGCGCGGAACTGGAGGATACCACCGTTTTGGCGTTGTAGCTGTTGGGCGCGAAATAGTATTTGGGGGAATAGTCGTTCTGCTGCGAGAAGTTGGCCGTAGCGTCCAGCACGGTTTTGAGAATGAGGCCTTTGAGCGGTTTCAGCTCGAGATAGGTGCTGAACTGGCCGCCGAAATATTCCCTTTGATCGAAGTTCACGCGTTTGTTGTATTCCGGGTTGATGAGACCGTTGAACATCGATCTGCCAGGCGTGCTGTAATACGGGTTGAAAGCCGTCATGAAATCGGCGAACACGCCGGTGAGCGGCGGAAGGGAAGCTATCACGTCCGCCTCGGTGCGGAAGGGTGCCACGGTGGGGTCCATCGCGAAAGCGCCCCAGGTAAGGTTCTGCGGCGCATGCGGATAGTTCTCGTAACGCGGCGCGATGTTGATGCCGGTCTTTACTACTTTGTTGATCTCCCAGTCCACGTTCAGCCTGCCCGTGATCTTTTTCCACTCGCCCGCCTGCTTGCCCGCGTACGAATCCTCGGCGTAATAGCCCAGGCTGCCGAAAACGGACAGGCCGTTGCCGCCACCTGAAACGCTCAGGTTGTAGTTCTGCCGCTGGCCGTTGCCGAATGTTTCGTCCCAGTAATTGGTGCTCTTCAGGCTGCTCACGTCCGGGAAAGGCAAAGTGGCGCCGCTGCTCTCGGCGATCCGGTTCATCAGCCCGGCGTATTCCTGCGCATCGGCGAGCTTTACGTCCGGCGACTGCGTAATGCCGTAAGTGGCCGAGAAGTTGATGGCGGGCGCGCCCCGTCCTTTTTTGGTGGTGATGAGGATTACGCCCTGGCCGGAACGCGCGCCGTAAATGGACGCCGCGGACGCGTCCTTCAGCACGTCGATGCTGAGAATGTCCAGCGGATTGATGGTGTTCATGTAATTGTACCCGACTTCCATACCGTCCACGATCACGAGGGGATTGGTATTGGCGGTAATGCTGCTCAGGCCGCGCACGAGAATGCGGGGCTGGGAGCCTACGCTGCCGTCGGAGGCCATGATCTGCACGCCGGCCAGCTTGCCCTGTATGGCCGTGGCCACGGTACCGGTGGTGTAGGGCTCAATGTCTTTCGCGGAAACGGAGGAGATGGACGTGGTGATGTTTTTGCGCGCGGTGCTTTGGTAACCGATCACGACCACGTCGTTGAGCGTTTTGTTGTCCGTTTCCAGGGTTAACGCAATGAATGTGCGGCCTTTTAACGCCACGTCCTGCGGCAGGTAGCCGATGGAAGAAATGTGAAGCACGGCATCGGGACCGGCCTGCAGGGAAAATGTGCCTTGTGCCGTGGTGATGGCGCCGGTGGTGGTGCCTTTTATCTGTACGGACACGTTAGGGATGGGAGCGCCGTCTGTACCGGTGATCTTGCCGGTAACGGTTACACCCTGCGAAAATGAGAGCTGGTACAGGCATAGGAGAAAAGCCCATAAGAGCAGTAGTCGTTTTTTCATAACATTACGTTTTTAACGCCGTGGAAAGAATTGGCCACAAATATTGCACATCCCGCCAGCGGTTTCAATAGGCATTATTACGGATATGATGGATTATCTTACGGTCAGATACGTTTGACGTACAGATAATTCTGATCCATGGCGGGGATGCATGGATTTTTTTATTATTCCTTACATTTGGATATGATCCGCAAAAAAGAAGGTTTCGAAGGCCAGCGGGCCGTGATACTGCCGCGCAAGATCGTGGCGGAAGGCTGCGCCGGCGACCCGGTGATCGGCGGCGCGTATGTGACGGACATCGGGTATTACCCGAAAGCGCGTTACCATTTCCGGCAGCGGCTGCACGGCATCGACCAGCACATCCTTATATATTGCCGCGAAGGCAGGGGCCAGGCGCAGATCGGCAAAAAAAAATACACCCTCGGGCCGGACGCGTTCGTGATCATTCCCGCGGGCAGCGCGCATAGTTATGCGGCGGACGAATCGGATTCCTGGACGATCTACTGGACGCATTTCAAAGGCCCGATGGCAAAGGAGATCACGGACGCTATGATACGCCGCCACGGCGGGCATGCGGGACACGTTACGTTCCAACAGAAAAGGATTGCGCTGTTCGAGGATATGTACGCCAGTCTCGAAAGGGGCTACGGCAGCGATAATTTGTGTTATGCGAACATGTGCCTCTGGCATTTCCTCTCGTCGTTTTTGTACGACGACCAGTTCAGCCTGTCGGAAAAGAACCGCCGGAAAGACGCGGTGGAGCTGTCTATCAGTTATATGCAGGAACAGCTGGCGGAAGCGCTTACGCTGGGCGGGCTGGCGCAGGCGGTGAACCTTTCGGCTTCCCATTATTCCCACATCTTCCGCAAGCGCACCGGCTTTTCGCCGATGGAATATTTTAACCACCTCAAGATCCAGAAAGCCT
>JBQCFV010000002.1:0-7070 GCA_051958695.1 Chitinophaga sp.
GAACCAGGCGCACATACAGGTAGACCCGCTGCCCTGCGTGCCCGTGATCCCCACCATGATCCGCCAGGTGTTCAACAACCTTATCAGCAACGCCATCAAATTCCGCAAAAAGAACGTGATGCCCGTGGTGCATATTTACGCGCGCAAAACAGAGGAGCTGGAAACGGAAACGATGCCCATGTACCAGATCTTCGTGGCGGACAATGGCATCGGGATAGACAACCGTTACCTCGAGGACATCTTCGCCGTGTTCAAGCGCCTGCATAGCTATCACGAAATAGAGGGCACCGGCATCGGGCTGTCCATCTGCAAAAAGATCATGGAGCATCACAACGGCACCATCACCGCCACCAGCGAGGTGGACAATGGCACCACGTTTATTATCGGCATCCCCGGGAAGCAGTCCTGAGCCCGGTCAGTACTTCGCGATCCACTCCTCCGCATCTCCCTCCCAGCCCGGCTGGCCCGCACGAAATGATTGCGGCCGGGAAATTCTTTGTACTCCAGCACCGACCCGTTCTGTTTATTCCGCTTGAAATTGCGCCGGTTGAGATGCGCGGGAATGATCGTGTCTTCGCTGCCGGCCGTGATCAGCATCGGCGCGTGCGGTTTGTTGTGATCCACCTTCGCCGCGCTGGTAAGGCCGCCGCGGGCGACCGTCTCGGATTACCGCCGTGTTGTTCGGAGATCCGCGGCAGGTTTGTACGGGAGCGGGCGCGAAACTTTGAAAACGCTCTGATTTGTATTACTTTAGCATCAGTAAAATTTTGCGATTGCTGACAAATACCCGCCCGAGAGTTATTTTACTGGCAGATGATGATCCCGAAGACCAGGAGATGCTGGAAGAAGCATTGCTGGCCGCCGACCCCCGTTTGCAACTCACGATGGTAGGGAATGGGCGGCAGGCGGTGGAATACCTGGAAAACCTTCCGGACGAAGCGCTTCCTGATTTTATCGTGCTGGATTATAAAATGCCGGTCTACAACGCCGTGGAAGTGCTGGAAAAGATACGGGTGCAGCCCAGGCTCAACGCCATTCCCAAGGTGGTATGGAGCACATCCAACCAGCCGGAGCACGTAAGATCCTGCCTGGAAAAAGGCGCCCTCGAATATTTTGTGAAACCCGCGCAGCTGAGCGAGCTGAAGGAAATTACCCGCCGGATGCTGCGCTTGTGCGATGCAAGCGCCGGACCTCAATAGTTGGCGCCCGGAAGATATACGGAAAATTCAGCTCCTTTGTGCGGCAGGCTGCTGGCCGTGATAAAGCCCTGGTGGTTCTGCACGATCTTCTTGCAGATGGCCAGCCCGATGCCGGTGCCCGAATATCCCCCGCCGTCGTGCAGCCGGTGGAAAAGGTCGAATATTTTTGCCGAATACTCCGTATCGAAACCGATACCGTTATCCGTTATCGTGATCTTGTGATAAAGCCCTTCCACTTTTTTCAGGTCTTTCAGTTCCGCGCCCGGCACAATGCGGGCCGCGACCCTGATCCTTGGCGCCCTGTCCGGATGCCGGTACTTCAGCGAATTGCCGAGCAGGTTTTCGAACAGTTGGTTGAACTGGAAAGGGATCGCGCGTATCACGGGCAGCGTACCGCATTCTATTACGGCTCCCGTTCTTTCCACGGAATCATGGTAAGAGAGCACTACCGTGTTCACTATCTGGTTGAGGTCCACCAGCGTCCGTTCCTGCGAAAATGAAGACGCTTTCGAATAGGTGAGCAGATCGTCTATCAGCCGCTGCATACGCGCAGCCGCGCTGATGGAGCGGCCAAGGAAATCTTTCACTTTTTCGGGCAGGCCGGTGGTGTTTTCTTCGATGAAGTTGTTGTAGAACTGGATCTTCCGCAGGGGCTCTTTCATATCGTGCGCGGCGGCATAGGCGAACTGTTCCAGCTCCTTGTTCTGGAATTCCAGCTCTGCGGCGTATTTCTTGATCTTGTCTTCCGCTATCTTTTTGTCCGTGAGGTCTCGCGTTACTTTTGAAAAACCGATGATGTCGCCCTGGTTGTTATGCAATGCGGTGATCACGATACTGCCCCAGAAGCGCGTACCGTCTTTCCTCACGCGCCATCCCTCCTGCATGGCCTTGCCGGTGGTTGCTGCTGCGTTCATCAGCTTGCGGGGCAGCTGCCGCTCCCTGTCTTCAGGCTGGTAAAATATGCTGAAATGTTTCCCGATGATCTCTTCTTCCTTATACCCTTTGATCTTTTCCGCTCCCTTGTTCCAGTTTAGCACGTACCCGTCGCGGCTCAGCAGCAGGATGGCGTAATCCTCCACCTCGTCGATCATTTTATGGTACCGTTCCTCGCTGCTTTTCAGCTCATCGTTCCTGCGGCCCAGTTCGGCATTGTGCGCCTGCTCGCTTTCCCGGATGGAATCCGCCATCCTGCGCCGCAGGGCGGAATCCATATGCGGCAATGCCGTTACATCTATCAGCATATTCACCGTGCCGGTGAGCGTACCGTGACTGTCATGTACAGGACGGGGAAAACATGCCACACTTCTGCGGCTGCCGTCCGCCCGTTCCACGATCATTTCTTCGCCGTACAATTCACGGCCTTCCCTCAGCGCAACGGCCATGGGCGTGTTCTCCGCAGGAAGGGAGCCGCCGTTCCGGTCGTATGCTTTCCAGTTTGCATCCCAAGGCGTTTTGCCGGCCTCGGGCGTAAAGCCCCAAAGCGCGGCAGCGGCGGCATTGTATTGAAGAATGATGCCCGCGGCATCCGTGGAATACACCGCAGCGGGCAGCAGCTGGATGATTTCCGGGTAACCGGCTATTCCCCCCACCGTCTCATCTGTATGTTGACTATTCGTCGCTCGTTCCATGTACGCAAAAAAAAGTGTATAGAAATGATACCATCCTGCGCCCAAATGATGTGCCATGAATGACAGCCGTCACATTTTTAGTCATAATGGCCCATTGCACGGTACACTTTTCCATCAGCATTCAGCTCGAAAAACTCCGCCGCTTTTTTCCCCGCGATACTGTCGTAATAGATGACGATGGTATGTACGCAGGAAAGCACTTCCCGTAATTCAAAATGGAGATCGGGGTATTTGGCCATTGCCTTGCGCCAGTAAGCGGCTACGTTTTCTTTTCCTTTGAGCGTGCCGGTAGCGTCGATGCCCATTTGCAGGATGAAGGGGCTGCTCATTTCAAAGTTTTCCGTGTAATGTGACAGCACTGCGTCCAGGTCGTGGCTGTTCCAGGCATTTACCCATGCCTGCGCGAATGCGAGCGCCTGTTCTCTTGAGATCATGATCTTTTTTTATTGTAAAGTTATGCGTAGCGTGATGATAAAAAATTCAGTTTTACGCCGAATCGTATCAGGTGCGGAATTGCCGCGGGCGGGCCATCTCACACTTTGTTTACCGCGTAAGGCAGCGGCTTCCCTTTCAGCCCCGCGATGATGTTTTCCGCCGCCATTCCCGCCATGCCGCTGCGGGCTTCCTCCGTGGCGGAGCCGATATGCGGCAGTACTGCTACATTGGGCATGTTCAGCAGGGGATTGTTACGGTCCATCGGTTCGGGATGGGTAACGTCCAGCCCGGCGCCCCAGATAGTTTGCTGCTGCAATGCTTTTAACAGGTCCTGTTCGTTATGCATTGCGCCGCGGGCGGTGTTGATAAAGATGGAAGAAGGTTTCATCTGCGCGAATGCGCGCGCATCGAACAGGCCGGTGGTTTCCGGTGTGAGGGTGGCATGCAGGCTGAGCACGTCGCTTTCTTTCAGCAGTGCTTCAAAGCTCACGTACCGTGCGCCCAGTGAATGTTCCGCTTCTTCGTTGCGGTGGCGGTTGTGATAAATGAGCGGCATATCGAATGCGCCCCGGCATTTTTTGGCGAGCGCCGTCCCGATCTTTCCCAGGCCGAACACGCCGAGGGTTTTGCCGTTCAGCTCCATGCCCAGGTTGGCCGTAGGATCAAAAAAGCCCCATTCGCCGCGCGCGATGGTGTTATGCATATAAAAGGCCTTGCGCGAAACCGCCAGCATCAGCAGGAAAGCCGTGTCTGCCGTGGCATTGCTAAGCACGCCGGGCGTATTGCCTACAGGGATTTTCAGCGCGGTGGCGGCCGCAACGTCCACATTATCGTATCCCACGGCCATCAGCGCCACCACTTTCAGATGCGGGCACGCCTGCAGGAAAGCCGCGTCGATCCTGTTGCGGCCCACGCTCAGCAGCGCGTCGTGCCTGCGGCAGGCGTCGATCAGCTCTTCGGGCGTCAGGTTCCTTTTCTCGCGGTGCTCCGTATACTCGATGCCCGCTTTTCGCAGCAGCTCCAGCCCGGTTTCGGGAATGATCCTTGTGATGAATACTTTCATGATAATGCCGGTTGTGAAGAATAAAGATCAGGCAATTTTGTTACATTCACACCCTTAAAATAATGCCCATGGAAACCAGACTGCTTGGAAATACAGGATTCAGGATCGCGCCGCTGATGTTCGGCGGCAACGTGTTCGGCTGGACGGCGGACGAGCCCACTTCTTTCCGCCTGCTGGACGCCTTTACGGACGCGGGCTTCAATGCCGTGGATACCGCGGACATCTATACGAGCAGAGTACCCGGCAATACCGGCGGCGATTCGGAAAGAGTGATCGGGAAATGGCTGCGCAAAACCGGCAAACGCGACAAGATCATGCTGGCCACCAAAGTAGGCGGCGTGTTCAGCGAAGAAAAACGCGGGCTTAAAAAAAGCTACATCCTTCAATCCGTCGACGATTCGCTGCAAAGACTGCAAACCGATCACATCGACCTGTACCAGACGCATTACGACGATGAAAGCACGCCCATAGAAGAAACGCTGGAAGCCTACGACGAGATCATCAGGTCCGGTAAAGTGCGCGCTATCGGCACTTCCAACATGACGCTGCCGCGCATCGTCGCGTCCGCGGCCATCAGCAAGGAAAAAAATTTCCCCGCCTATCAAACGCTTCAGCCCGAATACAACCTTTTCGACCGCGAAACTTTTGAGACCGTGTACGCGCCTTACGCCATAGCGCACAACCTCGGGATGATACCGTATTTTGCGCTGGCCAGCGGTTTCCTGACCGGCAAATACAGGAAGGAAGAAGATATCGCCGGCAGCAGCCGCGCAAAGTATCTTGCAAAATATACGAATGAAAGAGGTTTCGGTATTCTCGACGCGATGGATAAAGTAGCAGCGCGGTACCACGCCACGCCTGCCATGATCGCCATCGCCTGGCTGAAAGACCGGCCCGGCGTAACCGCGCCCATCGCCAGCGCCACCAGCCTTTCGCAGCTGGATGAGCTCATCCGCGCCGTATCGCTCCGGCTGGATGCCGAAGCGATGGACCTGCTGAATGCGGCGAGCGATTATGAACGATGAGTATTCGCCTGAATGCGGACAACGTATCGCGGAAACGATTGGGCGCATTGCGTTCGCCAGGATGCAGAACGTAATGCGCCCAATAACGCGAACATCGCGAAGCCCGATCTTCACTTGTGCCGTGCATTGCGGGACTGACCTGCCCTACTTCCTCGTCTGCTCCGCTTCCTTCAGCCGTTCCAGCATAGCCGCCATCTCCTTCACTTTCTCCGGATGCTCCGCCGCGATGTTCTGCTTTTCGCCAATATCTTTTTTCAGATCGTACAGCTGCGGCTCCGGGTTATTGCCCGTTTCGATGTTGACCTGTTTCGCCAGCGGCTGCCCTTTGGAGGGCGTAATGTATTTGAGGTCGCCTTGCACCAGCGAAAGCGGACCGCCTTGCAGGATGAGCCAGTCGCGACCTTTTTTCGTTTTGCCCAGCAGCGTGTTCAGCATATCGAAGCTGTCGGGCGCATCGGTGGCGGCGAGCGGTTGGCCGGTAAGTTTTGCGAATGAAGCGAACAGGTCTACCTGGCTGATGAGCGCGTCAGAAGTTTGACCGCCCTTAACGCCCGCAGGCCAGCTCACGATCCAGGGCACGCGGGTGCCGGCTTCGAAGGCGCTGTATTTGCCTCCTCTCAGCGGGCCCCAGGGCAGGTGGCCGTTCTGCATGGTCACTGCCTCGTCCACATAACCATCATCCAGCACGGGGCCGTTGTCGCTGGAAAAGATCACGATCGTATTTTTTGTCAGCCCCAGCGCTTCCAGCTTCTGCATGATGCGGCCAACCATCCAGTCCATTTCGAGGATGGCGTCGCCGCGGTAACCGAGGCCGCTTTTGCCCCTGAACACGGTGGCCGGCATACGCGGCACGTGTACGTCGCTCAATGCAAAAAGCAGGAAGAACGGGCGCTGGCGGTTCTGTTCGATGAACTGTTCCGCTTTGTCGGTAAACGCGTAGGAAAGCTCTTCGTCCGCCCAGCGGGCTTTCTGGCCTCCTTTCATAAAACCGATGCGGCCGATGCCGTTCACGATAGTATTGTTATGCCCGTGGGAAGCCTGCATCTTCAGCAGCTCCGGGTGTTCCTTGCCGGTGGGCTCGTCGCCCACTTTTTCTTTATAGTTGACGGTGATGGGATCGTTTTCATCCAGCCCCTGCACCCGCCCGTTCTCGACGAATACGGTCGGCACCCTGTCTGCCGTGGCGGGGAAAAAGAACGAATAATCGAAGCCTACTTCGTTCGGCCCGGGTTTGATATCGTGGTTCCAGTCGATCTCCTTTCCGTCTCCCAGACCCAGATGCCACTTGCCTACCAGCGCGGTTTTGTAACCGGCCTTTTGCATCATGGACGGAAGGGTGGCTTTGCCTACGGGCACGATCATAGCGGCGTCGCCGGGCAATATGTTGGTGCCGGTCTTCCGCCAGGGATACCTGCCGGTGATGAGCGCAAAACGCGAAGGGGTACAGGTAGCGGAGGTAGCGTGACCGTTGGTGAAACGGACGCCGCTTTTGGCCAGCCTGTCCAGGTTGGGCGTTCGCACTTTTGTGGCGCCGTAGCAGCTGAGATCGCCATACCCTACATCGTCCGCGTAAATGATCACCACATTACGCTTTTGCTGCGCAAAAACTCCCGGGCAGAAAAGGCCCGCAATCAGCATAAAGAGTAACTTTTTCATTGAATGTGTGTTAATTAAATATCGTGTTACAATCTTACTCATTAAATACATCTTTTTTCAACTT
>JBQCFV010000003.1:0-7277 GCA_051958695.1 Chitinophaga sp.
CCTTATATACGCCCCTGGCCGTATAATTATGCGGGGCAGGATTGGCGCCGGAAGCCTTGCTTCCATCCCCAAAATCCCAGTTATAAGTAAGATTGCCCGGGCCTGTTGACGCATTGGTAACCGTCAGCGCGCCCGGGGCAGTGCATAAGAATTTATCAGCCACATTAAAGTTGGCCACCAGGGAGGCTCCCGCATCCACGATATTGCCGATCTGTTTGGACGCCGTACAGCCGTTACTGTTAGTAACGGTGAGGGTGACAACGGGCGACAATACGTTGTTATATGTATGCACGGGATTGCTGCCGGAGCCGGTGTTACCGTCGCCGAAGTCCCAGCTGTAAGCGGTGATGGAACCGTTCACCGCGTCCGACTTATCCGTGAAAGTAACGTTTAAAGGGATGCAGCCTTTTGCGGGACTGGCGCTAAAATCCGGCCTGGGCTTTCCCCAAACGGTAACGGTCTTTTCCGCGGTGCTGGTGTTGCCGGAAGCGTCTTTTACGGTAAGGATCACTTTATAAGTGCCTGGGGAGGTGTAGGACGCGCTGGGGCTTTGTTGGGTGGAAGTAGCGCCGTTGCCCAGGTTCCACTGCCATGAAACGGGGTTGCCGGTGGAATTGTCGTTAAATGTAGTGATGAGGCTTTCGCAATCGCTGGTTTTGCTGGGGGTGAAATCGGCTTTTATCTGCGCATGGGTAGAGGCGGTCAGCAAAAAAAGCAGGAAAAAAAGTATAGGTGCAACGCTGGCGTTTGCTTTGGTATGTAGGGACATATTGTGAGTTCGCGGGGGGGAAAATACGGAAAAAAGTTAAATAGCCGGCTTATGCCGGGAAACACCGGACCAGCCCGCTAAAACAGACGCTTTATTTTAGTGTAAAGACAAAAATTATCAATTTAGGAATACGAGACGCCGCAAAATCCCTGCTATTCCCAGGTTATGGGAAAATCCCGGAACTCAACACTTTCATCCACAAATCAAATGAATTGGTGCCCGGAATATGGTCCTACGAATAAATTACATCAGCTGTAAAAGAAGCGGGCTCTCGTTCTTCAGCATACACAAAAAAAAACCGGAATCCCATTCTCCTGGAAAATTCCGATTTTCAATGTGCCCAGAACAGGAATCGAACCTGCACTCCGTTGCCGAAACAAGATTTTGAGTCTAGCGCGTCTACCAGTTCCGCCATCTGGGCAATCGCTTTCAGGCTAGGCCTGATCGCGGGATGCAAATGTAGATAATCTCTCTATAATCCGCAAACAATATTTTTGCTTTACATAGTACTCCTTCAGCAGCACGATCTGCGCCGGGGTGGCCGTTCCGCGGGCATATGCGGTTACGTCCGCCGATACTTCCAGGAACTGCCGCCCCATCAGCTCGCGCAGCTGCGCCCCAAACTGCGCCCGCTCTTCCGGCGCAGCTGACATTTCCAGCTCCAGCATCCGCTCGCCTAAAGCAAGCATTTCCATTTTGAACAGCTCAGGCATCGGGTAACGTTCATCCTCGCCGAGTATTCCTTCCAAATGATCCAGGTATTCCATCTTATTTTGCTAAAATGCAAATTTACAGTAATGTTGCAGCATTCGTTGACTTACCCAAAAACAATCATGGCATCACTCCACATAGGGCTCATCAGGGAAGAAAAAATACCGCTGGATAATCGTGTCGCCTTCACACCGCTGCAATGCCAGTGGATCATGAATAATTACCCGGACGTGCAGATCACCGTACAGCCCTCGCCGCACCGCTGTTATAAAGACGAAGAATATGCCGCAGCAGGCATTCCCATCGCCGAAGACCTCGCCCACTGCAACATCCTGCTGGGCATCAAGGAAGTGCCGGCGGACAAGCTCATCCCTCATAAAACATACCTCTTTTTTTCGCATACCAAAAAGCTCCAGCCGCAAAACCAGGGCATGTTCAAAACCATCATCGATAAAGGCATCACGCTGATCGATTACGAGTGCCTCGTGCATGCGGACGGGCAGCGCATTCTCGGCTTCGGTTTTTTTGCGGGCGTCGTTGGCGCGCACAACGGTCTGCTGGAATATGGGCGCCGCACCGGGCTGTTCAACTTCAAACGCGTGCACGAATGCCACGATTTCCAGGAGCTGATCACCCACTATTTCGGCGTGAAGCTGCCGCCCATGAAGATCGTGACCACCGGCTCCGGCCGTGTGACAGCGGGCATTCTCGAAGTGATGGGCCTGCTCGGCATCAAGTACATCCCGCCGGAAGAATTTCTCATCAGCAGCTACGAATATCCCGTGTACACCCAGCTCAAAGCCGGCGAGCTGTACCTGCGCAGGAGCGATAAAACCTACAGCCGCGAAGACTTTCACGCGCATCCCGAGCTCTACGACTGCAAGTTCCTCCCCTACGTGACGTGCAGCGACGTGCTCATGAACGGCATCTACTGGGACAAAAAGATCGAGCCGCTGTTCACCTGGGACGACCTTGCGAAAGACAATTTCCGCATCAAAGTGATCGCCGACATTACGGACGATCAGAACGGCTCCATCCCCTGCAACCTCGGCGACGCCACCATCGAAGCGCCGGTGTACGGTGTGGACCGCGTCACGCGCGAACGTACCGAACCTTACGAGGAAGGTTCGGTAACCATGATGGCCGTCGGCAACCTGCCCAACGAGCTGCCGCGCGACGCCTCGCAGTTTTTTGGCGACCACCTTATGAAATACATCTTTGACGAGCTGCTGAAAGGCGACACGGAAATGATTGAAAAAGCCACCATCACAAGAGACGGTCAGCTTACCCCACGCTACGCATACATGGAAGCATATGCCAACGGCGGTGTGACAGAAAGCATTGGCTAGAGATATAGATAATAATCCTTCAACAAGTCGGTAAACTCAGGCGTGTATTGTCTCTGGGCATCATACACGGACAACTCGCGTGTACGCGTTTCACCACCCTCGCCAAATATCCCGACGGAGCGAAAAAAGCCATGACCGGTGGTTTGCCGCACTTCCAGCAATTCCTGTAAAGTAAACCCGGCCGCTCCGGCCATTTCCCGGAAACGCTGAAACCCGGCATAGGGCAGCAGTACGGAGAAACGCCCGCCCGGTGAAAGCAAGCGCTGGATAGCGGTCAGCAGGGCTTCGTAATCGAGCGTGGTGGTATGCATCGCCGCATTCCTGCGGCCATCGGGGCTTTTAAGATCGTTCTCGTAAAAGGGCGGGTTGGTGATGATGAATGCGTAAGACGTTTCAGCGCGGTAATCCTGCACATCCGCATGGATGGCCCGGAGACGGTGGTGCCAGGGCGAAGCTTCGAAGTTGGCCGTCGCCTGCCGGAAAGCGGCTTCGTCCAGCTCCAGCGCGTCGATGGCGGCGGGGCTTTGCTGCGCCAGCATCAGGCTCAGCAGACCGGTGCCCGTGCCGATGTCGAGAATACGGGGCGCATCTTTTGCAAAAGCGGCCGTGAACGCGCCCTGGATACAGGCGTCCGTACACACTTTCATGGCGCTGCCCGCCTGCTGAACCGTAAACTGTTTGACCCGGAAATAACTGTTGCCCATAACAACGGGATTAGATCGCGGAAAAAGCCGCCCGCGCGGTAGGCACGGTGTCCAGCGGGCTGAACTCCCCTGCCAGGTATTTGTAATGCGCCGTGATGGCGATCATGGCCGCATTGTCCGTACAATATTCGAATTTCGGGATGTACACGTTCCAACCCTGCTCCACGCCGTAGGTCTCCAGCGCTTTGCGCAAGCCGGAATTAGCGCTGACGCCGCCGGCGATGCAGATCTCTTTGATGCCGGTTTCTTTGGAAGCCTTTACCAGCTTGTTCATCAGGATGGTGATGATGCGGTGCTGGTTGGACGCGCAGATGTCCGCCATATTCGCTTCGGCGAAGTCCGGCTGTTTGGCCCTGTTCTCCTGCAGGAAATAAAGGATGGCCGTTTTAAGACCGGAAAAGCTGAAGTTCAGCCCGGGTATCTGCGGCTCGGGGAAACGGAACCTTCCGGGGTTGCCTTCTTTCGCGTTTTTATCTACCAAAGGCCCGCCGGGATACGGCAGTCCAAGCAGCTTGGCGCTTTTGTCGAACGCCTCGCCGGCCGCATCGTCCATGGTTTCGCCGATAACGGTCATTTTCAGCGGGCTTTCACAAAGCACGATCTGCGTATGGCCGCCGGAAACAGTGAGGCAAAGACAGGGGAACTGCGGTTTCGGATCGTCGATGAAATTGGCCAGCACATGGGCCTGCATATGATGCACGCCGATCAGCGGGAGGTCCAGCGCGAGGGCCATCGACTTGGCAAAACAGCTGCCTACCAGCAGCGAGCCGATGAGGCCGGGACTTTGTGTGAACGCGATGGCGTTGAGATCTGCCAGTTCCATGCCCGCTTTTTTCAGGGCAAGGTCCACTACGGGAACGATGTTCTCCTGGTGCGCGCGCGACGCCAGCTCGGGCACCACGCCGCCGTATTGCTGGTGTACGGCCTGGCTGGCGATAATGTTGGACAATACCTTTCCGTCGGCGATCACGGCCGCGCTGGTATCGTCGCAGGAAGATTCGATGGCTAGAATGTTGACCGGCATAAGGCCGCAAAGTTAATCAATTGCTGCGTATCGCCACCACCGGGTCGAGCCGGCTGGCCGAATAAGCGGGAATGAAGCCCGCGATAACGCCTACAACCGCGGATATGGCAAAACCCAGGAAAATGTTCCAGGGCGACATGGCGATCACAAAACTCGGGAACATATTGCCGGCTATCAGCGTCCCGAAAAATACGAACAGCAGTCCTAATCCCCCGCCGATCATGCAAAGCATCATGGATTCCATCAGGAATTCCAGCAGAATGATACCGGGCCGCGCGCCGATGGCTTTTTTCAGCCCGATGATATTGGTGCGTTCCTTTACGGTCACGAACATGATGTTCGCTATGCCAAAAGAGCCTACCAGCAAGGAAAAGAAGGCGATCACACCGCCGCCGAGATTGATCGCTCCGAAGATGCTTTCCAGCTCTTTCTCGGCGGACGTGATCTCGTTCAGCGCAAAATCGTTCTCCTCGGTGGGTTTCAGCCGGTGAATGGCCCTCACGGCGCCGATCAGGTCGTCTTTCATCTGCCCTACGGCAATGCCCGGCCGGGCTTTTATCATGAACCAGGGGTCCGCGTTGCGGCGCTCGTCAACGATGGTCCTGGCGAACATGTAGGGTAAAATAAAGGTATTGTCGTTGATGATGCCGCCCATCAGGCTTTCCCCTCTCCGCTTCAACGCGCCGATCACACGGGTGTTGCGCCCGCCGATGCGCACTGTTTTCCCGATAGCGGCTTCGGGTACGAAGAACAGCCCTTCCCAGATGTCCGCCCCCAGCACCACTACGTTCATACCGTTGTTCAGCTCGGCAGGACTGAAATACCTTCCCGCCACCAGGTCCATCGGCTGCATCTTTTCCAGATCGGCGGTGGTGGCCAGCATCTGCACGTTTTCCATATAATCCGAGCCAAATTCAACGTTGCGGCCGCCGGTGACGAACATGAACGCCACGGATTCCGCGGTTTTCACCTTATCCTTGATAGGCTTCAATTCTGAATACTCGGGTTTGGGCCGGTTCACATAACGCCACCAGTCTCCGCCCCCATCCCATGGCCATTTTTCGAGGAATATCACGTTGGTGCCGAGCGAGTTCAGGTCTTTCCTGATATTGGATTCCATGCTGCCGGTAACCGTCAGCACGGCGATAATGCAAAAGATGCCTATGGTGATGCCCAACAGGGAGAGAAAAGTGCGGAGTTTATTTACCCGCAGCTCCTGCAGGGCCATTTTGAAGCTGCTCCAGAGAATTTTGAGGGTCGATAGCATGATCCAAATTTAGCATATTATACGATGCGGCGGCCTGCATTATGACTAATGGCAAAATCCCGGGTTTTCGGAGAAAAATGTACCTTTGCAGCCATTTAAAAAGCCGCCTCGCGAGGGGTGGTTGTTGAAAAGACGAAAATGAAATATACCAACGAGATCAACAAAAGGAAATCTTTCGCCATCATCGCCCACCCCGATGCCGGTAAAACCACCCTCACGGAGAAGTTCCTCCTGTTCGGCGGCGCTATCCAGACGGCGGGCGCGGTGAAATCCAACAAGATCAAAAAACACACCACCTCCGACTTTATGGAGATCGAACGGCAGCGTGGCATCTCCGTGGCCACCTCCGTAATGACCTTCGAATACCGCGACATTCTCGTGAACCTCCTCGATACCCCCGGTCACAAAGACTTTGCGGAAGACACCTCCCGCACCCTCACGGCGGTGGACAGCGTGGTATTGGTGATCGACTGCGTGAAAGGCGTGGAAGAACAGACCAAAAAACTCATGGAAGTGTGCCGCATGCGCGATACACCCGTGATCATCTTCGTAAACAAGCTCGACCGCGACGGCAAAAACCCTTTCGACCTGCTGGACGAACTGGAAGAGCTGCTCAATATCCGCGTACGCCCGCTCAGCTGGCCCATCAACGGCGGAAAGGATTTTAAAGGCGTATACAACCTGTACGATAAAAGCTTCGTGTCTTTCGCCGCTAACCGCAAAGCTACCGATGAAGACATCCTGCCGCTGCCGGACCTGGCCAGCGCCGAAGTGGACGAGCTGTTCAACACGCAGGACGCCGCGCAGCTGCGCAACGACGTGGAGCTGATCGAAGGCGTGTACGATGCGTTCGACAAACAGCCTTACCTCGAAGGCAAACTGGCGCCGGTGTTCTTTGGCAGCGCCGTGAATAATTTCGGGGTGAAAGACCTGCTGGACACCTTCGTGGAGATCGCTCCCACCCCGCGCGACCGCGAATCGAGCACGCGCACGGTAAGCGTGGGGGAAGACAAATTCTCCGGCTTCGTATTCAAGATACACGCCAACCTCGACCCGCGCCACCGCGACCGCATCGCGTTCCTCCGCGTATGCTCCGGCAAATTCGAACGCAATAAATTCTATCATCACGTGCGCCTCGACAAAGACGTACGTTTCGCCAACCCTTACAGCTTTCTCGCACGCGAAAAAAATATCGTGGACGACGCTTACCCCGGCGACGTAGTGGGCCTGTTCGACACCGGCAACTTCAAGATCGGCGATACTCTCACCGAAGGCGAGGACTTCTATTTCACGGGCATCCCGAGCTTCTCCCCCGAGCTGTTCAAGGAGCTGGTGAATAAGGACCCGATGAAGACCAAACAACTGGAAAAAGGCATCTCCCAGCTCACGGACGAAGGCGTTGCGCAGCTTTTCACCCAGCACAACGGCAACCGCAAGATCATCGGCTGCGTGG
>JBQCFV010000004.1:0-10212 GCA_051958695.1 Chitinophaga sp.
AGCAGGCTGCCTCCAAACCTTTTCTTCATGATGCTGGTATTTCAGAAATAAAAGAAGGGAACAAGTATTGTGCCTTGGTCCCTGTCAAGTTATTTATTCGCCTGAAAAGTTCAGAACGTATAGCCGTTACCGGCGATCAGCTTGTCCGCAATGCGGCGGCGCGCTTCTTTGGTGTTGAAGGGTTCCGTTTTGGTGAAACGTTTTAAGCCGAGCAGCATCATGCGTTGCTCGTCGCCTTCGGCGAAGCCGTTGATGGCGTCTTTGCCGGATTTGTTCACACGGTCCGCCGCGTCGGCGAGGTAAGTACGCACCATGTCCGCCTGCAGGGCTACAGCCGCTTCGCCTTTAAGTTCGCTGAGCTTGATGATGCGCAGCAGCGCGCTTTCGCTTACGAATGTTTCGATCGCCATGTCCGCGATGTTCATCAGTATTTCCTGCTCCTGCTCGATCTTCATCATGAGTTTCTGCACCGCGGCGCCGGCCGTCATAAGGATCGCTTTTTTCATATTGACGATCTGCTTTTTTTCTTTGGCGAAAGGCCCTTCGTCGTCGTTGCCGAAATCGGGGATGCTCATGAGCTCCTTCATCACGTTCGTGGCGGGCGTCATGAGATCGAGCTTGCCTTTCATGGCGCGTTTGAGCGTCATGTCGAGCGTGAGCAGGCGGTTGATCTCATTGGTGCCTTCAAAGATGCGGTTGATGCGGCTGTCGCGGTAGGCTTTGGAGATCACGTATTCGTCGCTGAAACCGTTGCCGCCGTGTATCTGCACGCCTTCGTCCACCACGAAGTCCAGCACTTCGGAGCCGTTCACTTTCAGCATGGCGCATTCCACGGCAGATTCTTCCGCCGCGCCGAGCAGGGCCTCGTTGAAGGCTTTCCCTTCCGCGAGCAGCTCGTGCTCTTTCTGGTCTATCAGCTGGGCGGTGCGGTACAGCGCGGACTCGCATACCCAGATGCGGGTGGCCATTTCCGCCAGCTTATGTTTGATGGCGCCGAACTGCGCGATGGGTTGTTTGAACTGTTCGCGGGTATTGGCGTAGCGGATGGCGATATCAAGACTGCCTTTTGCGCCGCCGAGCGCGGCCGCGCAGAGCTTCAGCCGGCCGATGTTGAGGATGTTGAATGCGATGAGGTGACCTTTGCCGATCTCGCCGAGCACGTTTCCCACGGGCACCTGCGCGTCCTGGAAATAGATCTGCCGGGTGGACGAGCCTTTGATGCCCATCTTATGTTCTTCCGCGCCAAGCGTGAAGCCGGGCGTACCTTTTTCTACGATAAAGCCGGTGAACTTGTCGCCGTCTATTTTGGCGAACACGGTGAACACATCGGCGAAGCCGGAATTGGTGATCCATATCTTCTGCCCGTTGAGCAGGTAATGTTTACCGTCTGCGCTGAGTTTGGCGGTGGTTTTTGCGCTGAGCGCGTCGGAGCCGGCGTTGGGCTCCGTGAGGGCGTAAGCGCCTTTCATTTCACCGGAGGCCAGTTTGGGAATATATTTCTGTTTCTGCGCGTCGGTGCCGAAATACAGGATGGGCAGCGTGCCGATGCCGGTATGCGCGGCCATGGCCACGGAAAAGGAGTGGCCCGCGCCAAGCGCTTCGTTGATGAGGGTGGCGGTGATAAAATCTTTGCCGAGGCCGCCCAGCTCTTCGGGAAGCGCGGCGCCGAGCAGGCCCTGTTCTCCCGCCTTATCCAGCAGCGAAGGCATGAGCCCTTCCTCCAGCTTGTCCAGCCGCTCCAGCACGGGCGTTACTTCCTTCGCCACGAACTGCCCGGCCATCTCTTTGATCATTAGCTGCTCTTCCGAAAAATCCTCGGGAATAAAGACGCCGGCGGGGGCCGTCTCTTTCACGAGAAATTCCGCCCCCTTCAGGGCTTTGCTGTTAACCTCGGTTTCCATCTTGCATGATTTTTTTTGGTCTACTCGTAATTTACCGAGTTTATACCAATTGGCAAATTATGATTAAGGGGCATAAAGTTTTAAATTCGCCATTCGTATTTGAAAAGCAGTTGGACGTTTCCATTCCATATCTGAACAGTTCGTTTTCCGGCACCGTAACGGGTTCGGGCGGGGAATTGCTGATCTGTTTTCACGGTTTCGGAGAAAGCGGATCGCACTTTCGTGTGATGGAGCCCGCGCTGGGCAATATATTTACTATCGTCGCGTTAGATATGCCCTTTCACGGCCGGACCGTATGGAACGAGCAGCGGGCTTTCGACAAAAACGACCTCTCGGAGCTGACCGGAAAAATATTGGAAAGGTTCGGCAAACAAACATTCTCCCTTATGGGTTATAGTATGGGCGGAAGGCCCGCGTTGTGCCTGGTGGAGGAAATGGCGGCGCGGATCGTCCGCCTGGTGCTGGTTGCGCCGGACGGCCTGAAGGATAATCCGTGGCATATGTTTGCCACGCAAACCAAAATTGGCAACCGTATCTTTTTGTACAATACGCATCACCCGGCCTTGTTTTTCGGGCTGCTGAAGCTATGGCGGCGGCTGGGCATGCTGAACGAAAGCGTGTACAAGTTCGCGTTCTACAGTATGGACAAGGCAGAGAAACGCCAGCTGGTTTACAATGTATGGACCGTAATGAGAAAACTGATGCCATCGCGGCGGCGCTGCAAAAGCATGATGGCACGTTACAACATCGAAAGCCTGTTGATCTTCGGACGGTACGACCGCGTGATCCCTCCCGCCTTCGGCGAGGGTTTTGCGAACGGCGCCTTTCCCTGCAAAACGCTGGTGCTGGATAAGGGGCACCAGCTTTTGTCGGAAGAATTAGGATTCATCATCAGAAAAAATATCAGGAGCTAGTAAGCATGAATGCTTTATTGATCATCACTCTCGGCCTCGCATTTTTGTATGGGATATTGATGCTGTCGTACACATACGGCTGGCGCAGATTAAAAAAATTTGATCCTGCTTCTCACGCATATACCTTCGATACGAAAGTATCCGTTATCATACCCGCAAGGGATGAAGAAAAGAACCTGCCCCTGCTGCTCGAAGCCCTGCAGCAGCAAAGCTACCCGGCCAACCTGTTCGAAGTGATCGTGGTGGATGATTTTTCGGGCGACGGCACTGCGGACGCAGTGCGGTATTTTCCAGCGTCCAACGTGCGCCTCATCCGTATGAGCGAGCGCATCAGCCAGCACGAGCGGCTCAACTCCTACAAGAATAAAGCCATCGAGCTCGCCATCGGCGAAGCCACCGGCCACCTCATCGTAACTACGGACGCGGATTGCGTGATGGGGCCGAAATGGCTGGAGTCCATCGTAAAGTTCTACGAAACCTACCGCCCGCGTTTTATCGCCGCGCCTGTTACCTATCACCGCGAAGAAGGATTTTTCCAGAAGCTGCAATCGCTCGATTTTATGACCATGCAGGGCATCACCGGCGCGGTGGCGTACCTGCAATCCGGCACCATGTGCAACGGCGCCAACCTCGCGTATGAAAAAACGGCCTTCGAGGAAGTGGGCGGCTTCACGGGTATAGACATGATCGCTTCCGGCGACGATATGCTGCTCATGTACAAGATCTACCACGCCTATCCCGACGGGGTGCGGTATCTCAAAAGCCGCGACGCCATTGTGCGCACGCTGCCCGTTGACACCGTGAAAGGATTTATGAACCAGCGCGTGCGCTGGTCGTCCAAAGCGGACAAGTATGAAGACAAGCGCATCACCCGCGTGCTGGTGCTTGTATATCTCTGGAACGTGATACTCACGCTGATGGCCATCGTGGCCTTTTTCAGCCCGCAGCTCTGGCCCTGGCTCTTCTGGCTGATCGTTTACAAGATCGTGGCGGAGCTTATATTTTTGGTGCCCGTGGCGGGTTTTTTCAGAAAAACTTCCCTTCTCCCGTTCTTTATTCCCGGCCAGCCTTTTCACATCGTGTACGTAGTGCTCGCGGGCTGGCTTGGCAAATTCGGAACGTACGAATGGAAAGGGCGGCTGGTGAAATAACCGCCCCTTCCGTGTTCCATCATTTTTTTAAGCGGTTTACAAACGTGAGATAAGCCAGTTGCCGCTCGCGGTTTCCGTGATGTTCATGCGGTAACGCGCGGTGTCGCCAAAGCTCCAGTCAAGGTTTGCGCGCATCCATGCCATCAGCACCGTTACATAACGCTGCAGCTCTTCCTTCACTTCCGCGCCGAAGGCCGGCAGCGATTCGCTGAGCGCAATAAAGCGGCGCACTTCCGCGTCGTGCATGCGCGCGGCTTCCGCCACGGCGTCTTCCAGGCTAAGCCCTCTTTCTTCCTTCAGCACCACTACCAGGTTGTGCACATCGCCCTGGCGGCGTTCCTTGTCAAAAGAAAAAAGATCGTTGGCCCAGCATACCACGTTGTTGCACGCGAGGGAAAGCTGCACCACCGTTTCGTGCAGGCGCACTTCGTCCGGCAGGTAAATGTTTTCCAGCACTTCGATCAGCTCGATGTCCGCAAACAATGCGCCGGTGTACGGGCGTTTTTCGATGTAGTCCGATACGGTCGGCGCCTGGTGCCGGATGCGGTTTTCCACTTCCCAGAGGCAGGCGTCCAGGTAATCCGTCATGCTTTGCACGAAACGTTTTTGCCAGGCGGCGTTGCTGATGCGTTTCATGCGTTTCCAGAGGTCCTCGAAGCCGAGCGCGAGCGGCATGCCTTCGTCCGGCGCCACCACGCGGTTGTTGCGGAGGATCATTCCCACGAAGGAATGCACCATCTGCAGGAAGTCGAGCTTGCCGAACATGGACTCGTCGTTCTTATCGTCCAGCAAAAACAGCCAGGTGTTGAACTCGGCCGCGATGGAAAGCTCGTACCGTCCCGCGGTAGGAAAGGCGCGGGAGGAAAGCATGGCGAATTTGGCCCTGCGGAAACGTTCCCAGGCCTTTTCGGATTTTACGAGACCAAAACGGTTCACCCATTCTGCGGTGTGTTTTTCCGCTTCTTTCGCAAAGGGATTGAGCATAGTCGGGAACGGGCAGTAAATCTGCGGTAATTGGAGTGTTAGCATAAAAGCGTCGTTTTAATGATTATTAATTAATGGTTACCTAAAAGCATATTGGGCCGCGGCGGGTGCTGCCGCGGCAAGGGATATTCATTCCGCATCTGTAATGAGCTGAACATGATGGGTACTGTCTGTTCGCAGGAAACCGCTTCCTGCCTGTGTCTTAATTTGTCCTGTGTCTTTGCCGGAACGCTCTCTGAAACAAATCTGTGTCAAACCGGATATTGCTAACAGATTTTACGTTGATGGTTTGTCTTAAACTGTCCTTCATCAGGTATTTTGTCTTAAACGGGATAACGGTCATAAAACTTGTCTCAACTGACCTTCATCAGATTAAAATTTAAGCCTTTTTTTGCTGCGTAAGTAAATGCGGGAAGATTTATGGGCGTTGAATTTCGTGTGATACGCTGCGAAAATATAGCAGGCAATTTTTTACATATAACGGTAATGTATAAATGAAAAATAATAGAAATGTATTTTGAAGAATAAATCCCTTCTTTGGCTTAACTTGGCGTGAATGGCATCTTTTTCTCAACAGGCGTGGAAGCGGCTGCGGCGCAACAAAGGCGCGATGGCGGGAATGGCGGTGATACTGCTGGCTTTGCTGGCGGGGATATTCGCGTATTCCCTCAGTCCTGACGGCACGCCTTACGCCAACCGCATGATACTTGAGATCAGCGGGCAGAAGCCGGGTTTCAGCATACATATGCTCGCCGTTCCGTCTCCCGCGCCGGTGCCGGAGCGCAGCTGGCTGCACCGCCTGATGTACGGGCAGGAGCCTGCGGACGTATGGGTGCCCGTGACCGCCTGGGAGTTTGAAGGCGATTCGCTGCGCGTGGAGCAGTATGTGGACGAGGCCACCACCGCTGCTAAAACTTACCCGCTCGCACAGGTGCTGTATGGGAAAGACAGCGTGGTGACGGATGTGCAGGCTGCGCGGGAAAAGATCGAAGAAGAGCATATCCTGCTGCGGCATTACCGCCTTGGCACCGATAAATTCGGCCGCGACATTTTAAGCCGGCTGCTGGTGGGTACCCGCGTGAGCCTGGGCGTAGGCTGCATCGCCGTGCTTATTTCGCTTACCATCGGTATTTTTCTCGGCGCGGTGGCCGGTTATTTCCGCGGGTTTACCGACGAGGCCGTGATGTGGCTCGTAAATGTGATATGGAGCGTGCCTGCGCTGCTGCTGGTATTTGCCATCACGCTGGCGCTGGGCAAGGGTTTCTGGCAGGTGTTCATCGCCGTGGGGCTTACCATGTGGGTGAGCGTGGCCCGCATCATCCGGGGGCAGGTAATGGCGCTGCGCGAATTGCAATTCGTGGAAGCCACGCGGGCGCTGGGTTTTGGGCATGCGCGCACCGTGGTGCGGCATATTCTGCCGAACATTCTCGGGCCGGTGATGGTAGTGGCCGCCAGCAATTTCGCCACCGCCATCGTGATAGAGGCGGGCCTCAGCTTCCTGGGCGTGGGCGTGCAGCCGCCGCAGCCTTCGTGGGGGCTTATGATCAAAGAGAACTACAATTTCATCATCACCCATAATCCCCTTATCGCGCTGGCGCCCGGTTTTGCGATTATGCTGCTGGTGCTGGCCTTCAACCTCTTAGGCAACGGCCTCCGCGACGCCATGGACGTGAAAGGAAAAATTTGACTGGCATTCAAATTATTTCTAATTTTAATGAGTTTTAACCACATCTGCTATGCCCTACAAGAAATACCTCCTCATTCTCCTCTGCGTATTTACGGTAGCCGCCGTTGCCTGCAAAAAGAAGAAAAAAGGCGACGGGGACGGCGATCCGGTGCCGCCGCCCGCGAAAGAAGCGGAGCTGGTGGTCACGATGCCCGGCATCAACCTCAACGCCGACAATAACGCCGCGCCCGGCGCAACGCTTGATATAACCGTCAACATTACGTCCAACCCGCTGCCAAAGGACGGCGTGACCATCACCGTAACCGCGCTGGACCCGGCGGACGAGCCGATCGCGCAGAACGCGCCAGTGACCGTAACTGGCAACACGGGAGAGATCACGGTGATCAACCTGCCGAGCCTGAGGGTGGCGAGTATAGTCGTGACCGTTACTTCGAAGAACGACCCGACCAATACGAAGACGTTCCGGTTCGGGGTGCTGAACAAGGAGGCGTAGCATACGATCGAAAGTACGGGAACCTTACAGGTGTGCCGGACCGGCCGCATGTAAAACGTGCGGGCACGCTTTCCGGCATATCGGACAAAGCCTCTTAAAACATGAACTTTTCGATATAAAAAGGGTGATTCCGGAACGAACACCCTTTTTTTATTTAGGTTTGTGCATTGTTGGAACAGAATCGAATCATGCGAATAGCCGTAAATGCGCTCCCCCTGATGCAAGGCAGCGCCGCGAACACGGGCAATGTGCCCGCGGAGCTGATCAGCAGGTTATGCCCCCTGCACCCGGACGCGGAATTTATTTTCATAACGGACAAACCCTGGACGCCGCAGCCCGCGCTGCCCGCCAACTGCGAGGTGGTAGTGCTGAAGCCCTTTATGGGCGGGCGTATCGGGCAGTACCTCTGGCGCCGTTTCCAATGGAGCGGGCTGCTGAAAAAATACCGGGCGGACAGGCTGCTTTGTATAGACGACGTGCTGCCTTTCCCGCCGGAAGTGCAGGCCCACCTGCTGCTTACCCGCAAAACATCGCTGCCCGACCGGCCATCCACTTCGGAATACATCCGCCGGTTCGTATCCGTCAACGTGTTCTCCGAATTTATGAAAGAGCAGATCGGCGGGCGTTACGGGGGGCTGGAACAGAAATTCAACCTGCTCGTGCCCGGCGTTTCCGACCCGTTCGTGCCGCTGAACTGGGAAGAGCGGGAAATGGTGAAGCAGGAATTTGCGGGCGGCATGGAATATTTTATCGCCGTTGGCGCTATTCATCCTGACAACAACATCATTCCCCTGCTGAAAGCCTTTTCCATGCTCAAAAAGCGCCTGCGCTCCGGCATCAGGCTGGTGCTGGCGGGCGATCTTACACCGGAGGGGGAAGACATCGCCGAAGCGCTGCAAACGTATAAGTTCAGGGAAGACGTGATCTGGATGCAGGAAACGAACGAAGAAGACCTTGCGAAGCTGATCGGCGGCGCGTACGCGCTCGTGCATACCGCCGGGGCGGACGGCCTGGCCGTGCCCGTGCTGCAGGCCAAACGCTGCCAGGTACCTTCCGTCGTGGTGTTCGCAGGCGCTTCCACCGAAGCCGGCGGCGACGCCGCGCTGAACGCCGTACCGGGAGACATCACCGATCTGTCCGAAAAAATGAGCGCGCTGTATAAGGACGAGTTGCTGCGCGGCCGCCTGCTGGACCATATCGGCCGCGTGCCCGATTGGGACGAAGCGGCGGACCGGCTCGGGCAGGTGATTACCGCCTAAGCGCGAAATGCTTATTTTTGCATCTTCTAATCAAAACAAAGTATGTCAAAAAAATCTACCATAACGATCCAGGTGGGGCTGGACGAGAACAAGGTGCCCGAAACGATAGAATGGACCGCCACGGACAGCACGGCAGACAAAATGAACAAAGCAAAGGCCATGATGGTGGCTTTCTGGGACGGGGCGGACAAAACCGCGCTGCGCATAGACCTCTGGACAAAAGAAATGATGGTGGATGAAATGGCCGATTTTTTTTACCAGACCTTTATGACCATGGCCGACACCTACCAGCGCGCCACGCCCTGGGCGGATATGGCGGCAGACCTGCGTACCTTCGCGGACAGCTTTTATAAAAAGTTCGAAGAGAAGCTCAAGAACCAGGAACACGACCAGAACAAATAACCAACAAGCAACGATATGTCACTGGAACAAAATATCAACAACGCTATTAAAACGGCCATGCTGGCCAAAGCCGAAGCCGAGCTCCGCGCGCTGCGCGCCATCAAGGCGGCGGTGCTGGTGGCAAAGACCGCCGAAGGCGCCTCAGGCGAGCTTACCGAAGCGGACGAGCTGAAGATGCTGCAAAAGCTGGCCAAACAAAGAAAGGATTCGCTGGACATCTTCCGGCAGCAGAACCGCCCCGATCTTGCGCAGAAAGAAGAAGAAGAGTTGGTGGTGATAGAGCGTTACCTGCCCAAACAGATGGACGAAGCGGAAGTGCGCACCGTGCTGCAGGGCATTATCGCCTCCGTAGGCGCATCGTCGCCCGCGGATATGGGCAAAGTGATGGGCGCCGCCACCAAACAGCTGGCCGGCAAAGCCGACGGCAAAATGATCTCAACCCTCGTAAAAGAATTACTGACCAAATAATGCCGGCAAATTGGCCATAGACGTTGTATTTGCAATCCTGATGGCATTTGCCGTATACCGGGGCTTTTCGCGCGGCCTCATCGTGGCGGTGTTTTCGCTGGTGGCCTGCATCATAGGCCTGGCGGCCGCGCTGAAGCTCTCCGCCGTGCTGGCCGCATACCTCGAGCAGTCGGGCATGCAGGGCCGCTGGTGGCCGGTATTGTGCTTTATGGCCGTATTCCTCGCCGTAGTGATACTGGTGAGGCTGGGCGCCGCCGCCCTCGAAAAAGTAGTGCAATGGTCCATGCTCGGGTGGCTCAACCGCCTTGGCGGCATCCTGCTGTATGTGCTGATATTCACCGTAGTGTTCAGCGTGCTGTTGTGGATGGCGAACCAGGTATACTGGCTGAGCCCCGAAACCAAGCTGCGGTCCGCCGTGTACCCGTATATCGAGCCCGTAGGGCCCTGGGTGATGCAGCGGATCGGGAGCGTTGTGCCCGTTTTTAAGGACATGTTCACCGCGCTGGAAGGATTCTTTGAGCACGCTGCCAGGGAAATTCCCGTAAAATAGCCCTCGTTCAGGGGAGTATTTGAATTAAGAAAAAGAATTATTTTAGCGCAAAATTGAATCAAGCATAGGTAATGAATTACGAAATCAAAACTCAGGGCAAGTTTAAATACATCGAAGAAGGAGAAGGAGAACCGGTGATCTTGCTGCACGGTTTATTCGGCGCCCTGAGTAATTTCAGCGGCCTGCTCGAATACTTCAAGCAGTACAACAAAGTGGTGATCCCCATGCTGCCCCTGTTTGATCTGAATATCCTGGAAACCTCCGTGAGCGGTCTTGCCAAATACGTGCACAAATTCATCGAAACCCGCGGCTATAAGAACTTTCACCTGATGGGCAACTCCCTTGGCGGGCATGTTGCGCTGGTGTATATCCTCAAGCACCCCGAAGACGTGAAATCCCTCAT
>JBQCFV010000005.1:0-9673 GCA_051958695.1 Chitinophaga sp.
CTCCTATGTTTCTCACGAGGAATACGCTTACCAGCGCGGGCACAAACCCGATCCTCACTTCCGTGTACCCGAAACGGGCTTCCGGCACGGCATAACTCAAATCCGCGATGGTGGCCAGCCCGCAGCCGCCGGCGATGGCGTCTCCTTCTATCCGGGCGATCACGACCTTTTCCATGCTGTAAATTTCCTGCATCAGCAGCATCAGCTCGCGGCTGTCTGCCAGGTTGGCTTCCAGGTCGTTCGCCTGCAGCTGCCGCAGATAGTCGAGGTCAGCCCCGGCGCAGAACGCTTTCCCGTTCCCCGCCAGTATTACCACCTTTACGTTTTCATCCGCGGCGGCCGCGGCAAACGTCTTTCGCAATTCCTTCACCACTTCCCCGTTCAGCGCGTTCCGTTTCTCCGGCCGGTTGAGCGTGATGGTGGCTATCCTGTCTGCAATATGGTAGGTGACGGCGGACATGTTCCAAATGTAAGCGAATTATTTTTACCCAATATAACACATGCGTAACACGCTGAAAACAAAAAACCTCTGCCTTTTTTGCCGGCAGAGGTTTTTGTATGATGTTTTGAAAACCTTACTTCGTCACTTCTTCGATCACGTTGCCCACGTTGCCATTCGGCATCTGGATGCGGAGCAGGGCGGCCACGGTAGGCGCAATGTCCGTCATATGGGTGGTGCGGTTAGTTTTGCCGTGCTTAATGCCCCAGCCCATCCAAACCAGCGGGATATGCGCATCGTAAGGGTTCCAGAGACCGTGGGAGGTACCGGTTTTGCCACCGGCCAGCCAGGCGGGTTGGAGTATTACCATGATGTCGCCGCTGCGTTGCGCGTTGAAGCCGTTGGTCATCATAAATTTCTGCGGTTCGGGGAGCGTGGTGGCAGAAAGTTGATGCAGATCTACTACATTGGCTATGCCCGGCCATTTCATGGCTTCGCGGAAGATGTATTTTTTGGTCTCTTCCAGCTTGCCTGCTTTTTCCAGGCCTTCGTTGTCGAGCGTAAACTGGTAGTTGTTGTGAGAAATGATCGCTTTTTTGTAGCCGAATTCCTTTTCGATTCCCTCGTTTAGCGCTTTCGTCATGGCACTTTCGCTCCAAAGGCCGTTCGGCAGCCTGTTTTCTTCAAGGAAACCGGGAACGTGCGTTACGCCATGGTCTGCGGTCAGGAAAAACAGCCAGTTGCCTTTGCCTACTTTCTGGTCGAGGAATTTGAAGAACTCGCCGAGGTCTTTGTCCAGGCGCAGATAGGTATCTTCCGCCTCGACAGAGTTGGGACCGTGCTGGTGCCCCACATAGTCGGTAGAGGAAAGGCTCACGGTGAGGAAGTCCGTAACGGGGCCTTTGCCCAGCCGTTCGCCTTCTACGGCCTGTTTGGCGAACTCCAGGGTGTAGGTGTTGCCGAAGGGAGTGGAAGACAGCAGGCCGAAAGTGTTGCCCATGGAACCGGCCAGCTCGTGCGGGAAAGCGGAATTTTGCTGGCCCCTGAAGCGGCCTTCGTACGGTTTATCGTCGGCGGTGCTTTGTGCGTAAGTATTTACGGGATACAGCGTAGTCCAGGGTTTGCTCAGGTATTTGGCCGGCAGGCGAAGGCGGTTGAAAGCCTGCGCCCATGCGGGAAGGCTGGTCATGTAATAGTTGCTGGTCATGAAGTTGCCTGTTTTGCCGTCGTACCAGTACGCGGCGTTGGCGCTATGACCCGCGGGGAGAATGGCGCCGCGGTCCTTAATAGCGATGCCAACCACTTTGCTACGGAAGTTCGTTGCCATGCGCAGCTCGTCGGTGATGGTGCTGGTGAGCATATTGCGCGGGCTCATGCGGCCTGCTTCGTCGCTGCCGCCAACGGCTACGGCGTTGCTGTCCTCCGTGCAATACACTCCGCGGTTAAGCGCACGGCTGTACCAGTTGTTGCCGATAATGCCGTGAATGGCGGGTACGGAACCGGTGTATACGCAGGTGTGGCCGCATGCGGTAATGGTAGGCGTATAGGGGATCAGCGTGTTTTCGCAGGTGAAACCTTCGTTGAGCAGGCGTTTGAAGCCGTCGTTGGTATAGCGGTCATAATAACGGTAGAGATAATCCCACCTCATCTGGTCCACCACCATGCCCACAACCAGTTTGGGCCTGGGTACGTCTTTTTGCGCTTTTTTTCCATAGCTGGGCGGAAACCCGTTTGTCGGCGAAGTGGCCTTCTGGCCAAATGTCGCCGGCGCCATCATCATCAGAACGACGGCCAGAATTTTAATACGGCTCATATTTACACTTTAAATTTGTTCCTTTTATAAGGTCCGTTCTACTACGTGGAAAAAAACGTCCGTAAAAGTAACCTAAGTTTACAAAAAATAATATTTTAATACCTTTGTACTCGATTTTTTAATTTCATCTTAATAATCATATGGATATATTCGAGAAACTGCTGAAGCACATGGGCCCTATCGGAGAGCATTCCGACAGAGCGCACGGTTACTTCGCTTTCCCCAAGCTGGAAGGCGAGATTGGTCCCAGGATGAAGTTCCGGGGAAAAGAAAAGATCGTATGGAGCCTTAACAACTACCTGGGGCTGGCCAATCATCCGGAGGTGCGGGCAACAGATGCCAGGGCGGCGGCGGAATATGGCCTGGCGGCTCCCATGGGCGCGCGTATGATGAGCGGCAACACCAATTTCCACGAGCAGCTGGAAAGAGAGCTGAGCGACTACATGGGTAAGGAAGACACCGTGCTGCTGAACTATGGTTATCAGGGTATCATGACCTCCATCGATGCCATTTGCAACCGCCGCGACGTGATCGTGTACGACGCGGAGTGCCATGCGTCAATCGTAGACGGGTTGCGGCTTCACCAGGGTCATCGTTATGTATACAAGCACAATGATATCGAAGACTGCGAAAAACAGCTGAAACGCGCGGTGGAATATACCAAAACCAGCGGCGGCGGCATTCTCGTGATCACCGAAGGCGTGTTCGGCATGGCCGGCGACCAGGGTAAATTGCGGGAGGTTGTGGCGCTGAAGAGCCGTTACCAGTTCCGCCTGATGGTGGACGATGCGCACGGCTTCGGCACTATGGGCAAAACCGGCGCGGGCACCGGCGAAGAGCAGGGCGTGCAGGACGAGATCGACCTGCTGTTCAACACCTTCGCAAAATCCGGCGCTTCCATCGGCGCGTTCATGAGCGGCGACAAAGCGATCATTAATTACCTGCGCTACAACATGCGCTCGCAGATATTCGCGAAATCCATTCCTTTGCCGCTGGTGATCGGCCACCTGAAACGCGTGCAGCTAATGCGCCAGCAGCCGCAGATGAAAGAAAAGCTCTGGAGCAACGTCAACAAGCTGCAGCAGGGCCTGCGCGGCAACGGGTTCGACATCGGCCGCACCAATTCACCCGTAACGCCCATTTACCTGCAGGGCGATATCCCGGAAGCCACGGCTATGTGTCTCGATCTCCGCGAGAATTATAACATCTTCTGCTCCATCGTGGTGTACCCGGTGATCCCGAAAGGGCAGATCATCTATCGCCTGATACCCACCGCGGCTCACTCCGACGAGGACATCGAGCTGACGCTGAAGGCGTTCACCGAGACCAAGCAGAAGCTGGACCAGAAAGCCTATGCAGTGGCGGAGATCCCGGTGGTATAATAGCGAAAGTAAGTACAGTAAAATAGAACGGAGCGCCTGAACGGGCGCTCTTTTTTTTGCAGGGTACGAACATGGCCGTATTTTTCAGTTATCTGCTGAAGGTGTTAACACCTGCGAAAGCGGTATCGGATTATTGCCGTTAAATGTGTATCAATGCCCGATCCAAGGGAAAGAAAGTTGACATGCAGCCTATGGCAAAACTCTGCGGCGGGCGAGGGTCCGGTGTTAACACCTTTCCTCACGGATTAACAAATCACAACTTATTTAGAAGTGACCCAGGCACCTCAATTCTCACTGCTCAAAAAAGAAAAAAAAAGCCGAAGTGTGCGACGCAACGGCGGCCGGGTCAGGAAGTGAAGATGAGCCCCAAAACCTTCCCCAGCGGGCAAAAAAAGGGGGCTGAGGGTTAGTCAGCCCCGGCAAACAAATCGTTCTTTCACTAGGTGTAATACATGATCTTAAGAATCGATCGTTCAGTAGGACATGGTAATAAAGAGTTTGGGCCATCATAGAATATGGATATACAAAATAATGCTACCCATGAATTATTTTATGATTGTCAAATATGTTTAAGTAGTTGGAAATCTGTTTTTTTTGATAGGATTGGTGCTTTCCGTTCCCGAACTTTCAAAGTGTTAATCAAAAATAACGTAGTTCTACGGTAATACCATCACATTAACGTTGTATTTTGTTAACGCACTGTTAAAGTATTTACACGTTGTAACATTCCCCGTCCCGCTCCCACCGCAGTTTTTCCCGATCCGATCATAGATTTTCCGCTTTGCGTAAATATACGCATCCCCCGCCGGAGTACCTTTGCGCGGACTTTTGTTTAAGAATATCAGATGAGGAACATTATCACGATCGCCGTTCTGGCCATACTTTCCCTTTCCGTACAGGCTCAGCAGACCCAGCAGGGCGTTATCAAAGGCACCGTCCGGAACGAACAGGGCCAGGCCGTGCCCTTCGCCAATATCAGCATCCCGGGCATCAAAAAAGGGACCGTTGCCAACGCCGACGGCAGCTATATACTCGCAGCCCCCTCCGGCCCGCACCTCCTGCGCTTCTCCGGCGTAGGCTTCAGCACTTCGGAACAAACCGTCGCCTTTTCGGCAGACACCACCATCAACGACGTTACGATGAAATCTTCCGCGGACCTCCGCGAAGTGATCGTATCCGCCAGCCGTAAAAAAGAAACGCTGGACCAGGTGCCTTCTTCCGTTACCATCGTGAGCCCGCGCGACATCGAAGCACAAAAAAGCATCAATAACAATATCACCGCCATCCTCGCCAACACCGTTCCCGGTCTTGGCGTGAACGACAACTCCACCAGCAACACCGGCCAAACCCTCCGCGGGCGCAACGTACTGGTGAGGGTGGACGGCATCCCGCAAAGCACGCCGCTGCGCAACGGCAGCCGCGACATGCGCAGCATCGACCCCTCCGCCATCGAACGCGTAGAGGTGATCAAAGGCGCCACCGCCATCTATGGCAACGGCGCGGACGGCGGTCTGATCAACTACATCACCAAAAAAGGCGATAAAATCAAAACCGGCCTTCACGGCGAAACCACCGTGGGCGCTAACACCCAGCTGGTAGAAGCGCAGCACACCGGCGGCTTCTCCGTTGGCCAGCTGCTGAGCGGCGCGTATAAAAAATGGGACTTCGTGGTATCGGGCCATTACGAACAGACCGGCGTGTACAAAGACGCCAACGGCACCGTGAACTCCCCCGAGTACAGTCTCGGCGAATCGCAGATCTGGAACGGCTTTGCCAAGATCGGTTACGACATCGACCAGCGCAACCGCCTGGAGCTGATGTATAACTTCTTCGGCAGCCAGCAGCGCAGCGATTACGTGCTGAAACCCGGCAAATACCTGGATAAGGATTCCGCCGCCACCGGCATCCTTGGCGACCGCCCCGGCGACCCCGAAGGCACGCCCTACAACCACAACGCCAGTCTCCGTTGGAGCAGCGAAGGCATCATCGGCGGCACGGACCTCGATGTGAACGTATACATGCAGCGTTTTAAAACGGTTTACAGCTGGGGCCCTACTTTCGAGTTCGGCGGCCAGTCGGAGATATCCTCCGAAAAACAGGGCGTGCGCATCAACTTCAGCACGCCGGTTCATCTCCATCAGCATTATGATATGTCGCTCGTATACGGGCTCGACTATATGAACGATAAAACCTCTCAAAGCCTGCTGGACGGCCGCACCTGGGTACCCGAAATGGATATGAAGAACTATGCGCCGTATGCGCAGGTGAAGCTGAACCTGTATAAAGATCTTGTGTTCAAAGCAGGCGCACGCTTCGAGAACATCAACATCGGCATTCCCGATTACGTGACGGTAAAACAGCTGAACCGCGTAACCGGCGAATTTACCGAAGGCGGCGTAAGCGTAACCGGCGGCGACCTCAGCTACAACGCGCTGGTGTACAACGCGGGGCTGCGTTATAATAAATACAGGTTCTTCAAACCTTTCGTCAGCTATTCGCAGAGCTTCTCCATCATGGAACTGGGCCGCATCCTGCGCTCCGCGAAAGAAAACACCGTATCTATGCTGAAAACCGAAGCGGTGATCGCCAACAACTACGAAGCGGGCTTCAGCAGCGCGTTCGGCCCGGTGAACCTGGAAGCGAGCTACTATATCAGCACCTCCAAGCTCGGCTCTTCCTTCAAGGAAGTGAACGGCCGGTTCGAGATACAGCGCGCGCCTGAAAAGGTGTACGGCTTTGAAGTGGCGGCGGACGCGAACATCCTGCCGAACCTCGGGCTGGGCGCTTCCTACTCTTATATCGAAGGCAAAAAAGATCTCGACGACAACGGTAAATACGACGACAGCGACAACTATATCGGCAGCGACCGCATCGCGCCGCCCAAAGTGACGGCCTACGTACGTTACGCACCCCTCGAAAAGCTGAACATCCGCCTGCAGATGCTGCACTCCGGCAAACGCGACCGCTTTGAACCGGTGAACGGCCTGTACTCCTACGGCACCGGCCCGGTAGAAGGTTTTACCACCTTCAGCCTGTTGAGCAGCCTCGAGCTGGACGCGCAAAGCAGGCTGTCCCTCGGCGTGGAAAATCTTTTTAATGCGGATTATTACCTTGTATCTTCGCAATGGAATGCGCGCAACGAAAACTGGATCAAAGGCACCGGCGCCCGCATCAGCCTCAATTACAGCTATAAATTCTGATCGTGCTCAGTCAACAGATATTCCGTGTACACCGCATTACGGGTTTGATAGCAGGAGTTTTTCTCCTGCTATTGAGTTTTACGGGCAGCTTGCTGGTATTCAGCGACGAGATCGATCACGCCGCGAACAAAGATATTTACGAAGTAAAGCCCGGCGGAACAAGGCTTCCGCTGAACGAGCTGTACCAGAAGGGACTGGCCGCCACGCCCGGCACGGCATACCTCACCTTCCTGCGCCTGCCGCAATCGCCTGAAGAAAGCCTCATCATGCGGGCGGAATATTCCGCGGAAGATAAAACGTATATCTACCTCAACCCCTATACCGGCGAGGTGATCCATAGCAGGGGCAACAAAAATTATTTTACCGGCTGGCTGCTGTTCCTGCACTTCACCCTGCTCAGCGGCCGCAACGGCTCCATCGCCATCCTCTGCGTGACGCTCATCATGCTGATATCCATCGCGACGGGACTGTACGTCTACCGCAAGCACATCGGCAAGGTGCTCACCTTCCGCGACAAAATAGAATGGAAATACCGCAAACGCCGCTGGCGCACTCTGCACCGCGTGATTGGCGTATGGGCGCTATTGTTCAACCTGCTGATGGTCGTTACCGGCATCGTGATACAGCTGAGAGTGGTGAGCTCGCGCGTGACGAAAACCGTCGTGTATAAAGCCGTGGAGACGCCGATCGATTACGACCGCTTGCTGACCGCCGCGCGTGCGGAAATACCCGGTATAACGGTGATGGGCATACGCCCGCCGAGAACTGCCGGCGGACCGGGATTGTTCCTTGGCAATGCAGGCGAGCCCGCACTCTTCGGGAAGTACGCCAGCTCCGTCTCTATTCAGCCGGAAAGCGGTGAAGTGGTGAAGAAGGTGGATTTTAAATCGGCGGGATTCAAACAACAGCTGAACGCCAGCGTGATACAGCTGCATTTCGGCAACTATGGCGGCATTCCGCTGAAAATATTGTGGACGCTGCTGGGGCTTACGCCCGGTATGCTGGCGCTATCCGGCATACTGATATGGTACCGGCGGAAGTTTATTGTCAAAAGGATGAAGAAGGCGCCGCGGGTCAGGCAGGCGGCATAAAACCGCCCCTGCTGGCTTTACGGGATGAAAGCTTTCCTTAAGGGCGCATGATCTTTCTACCTGGAGCATCAACGTTCGCTTTCACTGCATTCCCTGTCACCGATCGTTATTATGCAAAAAAAAGCCGCCTCGCTTGAGACGGCTTTTCATATAAAAATACTTTTCAATTACTGCAGGTGATTCTCCAGCGCGGTATCATACTTGCCTTTCCAGCCTGCAACCGCACCCCAGTCTTCACCGTCCACTACAAGGTGATCGCCTTTTACGGTACCGATCTTCTCATAACGAACGGAGTAATCGGATGCGTCTACCAGGCCGTGCAGCAGCGCTTCGAACTTCTCCTGGTTTTCCGGGCGCACGCTCACCACTACGCGGCTTTGTGATTCGCCGAACAGTTAAGCGTCTTTACGGAAATGTTTGTTGGTATGCACGTCAAAGCCCAAGCCCTGTACCATGGCGCTTTCCAGCAGTGTGGTAAACAGGCCGCCCTCGCTTACGTCGTGCGCGGAGCTGATGAGCTTTGCGCTGATGAGCTTGGTGATGGCCTGCTGCAAACGGTACTCTTCCTCCATGCTGAAATGTGGGGCAGGACTATGTTCCACGCCGATCAGCTTGTGCAGGTATTCGGAACTGTTGATGTCGTTGTAGCTGCGGCCTACGAGATAAATGACATCGCCGGCCTGTTTGAAACCGAGCGTCATGCGCTGCTCCATGCTGTCCAGCACGCCGAGCATGCCGATGGTGGGCGTAGGATACACCGGGCCGTCCGGGCTCTGGTTGTAGAAGCTCACGTTGCCGCCGGTTACTGGTGTGTTGAACTTGCGGCAGGCTTCGCCCATGCCCTGTACGGCGTGAACGAACTGGTAATATACTTCCGGATCGTAAGGGTTGCCGAAGTTGAGACAGTTGGTGATAGCCACCGGTTCGCCGCCGCTGCACACGATGTTGCGCGCCGCTTCGGCTACCGCGATCTGGCCGCCCGTATGCGGGTCCGCATACACGTACCGGCTGTTGCAGTCCGTGGTTACGGCCAGCGCTTTGCGGGTGCCTTTCACGACTACGATGGCCGCATCGCTGGGAGCATTGGTGCTGGCGTTTGCGGTGCCTACCATGCTGTCGTACTGCGTGTACACCCAGCGTTTGGACGCGATATTGGGCAGCTGCGAGATCTTCTCGGCTACTTTCTGCGCGTTGGTGATGTCCGGGATGTTCTGGATATCGAACGCCTTGATCTTTTCAAAATATTTCGGCTCTACATACGCGCGGTGATACTGGGGAGCGCCGCCGCCCAGCACGAGGCTTTCCGCGGGCACTTCCGCTTCGAGCGCGCCGTTCATATAAAAACGGAGGATGGGTTCTTTGGTCACTTCGCCGATCTGCACGCAATGGATGTCCCATTTGTCAAAAACGTCGAGCACTTCTTTCTCGCGGCCTTTCTGCACTACGATGAGCATGCGCTCCTGGCTTTCGGACAGCAGCATTTCCCAGCCCTTCATATTTTTCTGGCGCGTGGGCACTTTATCCAGGTGGATGTTCATGCCGTGCTCGCGTTTGGCACTCATTTCAGCGGTGGAGCAGGTGCTGCCCGCCGCGCCCATGTCCTGCATACCTACGAGGGCGCCGGTTTTCACGACTTCGAGACAGGCTTCCAGCAGCTTCTTTTCCTGGAAAGGGTCGCCTACCTGTACGGCCGGGAGGTCTTTTGCGCTTTCCTCGGTAATGTCCGCAGAAGCGAAAGACGCGCCGCC
>JBQCFV010000006.1:0-5428 GCA_051958695.1 Chitinophaga sp.
CAGGCAACGGAGTGTTTGCATGGCGGTCCAGTGTTAAGATAAGTTCTGTATAATAGATATTGTTCTCTTCGTGCGTATCGAGGTGGTGCCGTTTGGAATAGGCCAGCGCGAGGCGCTGTTTTACGTTGTTCAGCCCCACGCCTGTCGAAGATACGGATTGTTTGTTGTCCGGTACGGTGTTGCGGATCTTCATCATCAGGGTTTCCCCCTTGATCTCCAGCTCCACTTTGATATAGCTGGCGCTCATGCTGGAAGGCGCGTATTTAAAGGCGTTTTCCACGAAAGCGATCAGTATCAGCGGCGTGATAAGCAGGTCTTTTTCATTGCCTTTTTTCTTGAAGTTCATCTGGCAGCGCTGCCGTACGCGCGCTCTTTCGAGGTGCACGTAGTTGCGGATGAATTGCAATTCGTCTTCCAGCGGCACGAACTGTTTGCGCGAGCTTTCGAGCTGGTAACGCATGAGCTCGGAAATGCTGAGGATCAGCTCGGGCGTTTTGTTGGGGTAGCGCAGGCTTACACCGTACAGGTTGTTGAGTGTGTTGAAAAAGAAATGCGGGTTGAGCTGGCTTTGCAGGTATTGCAATTCTTTTTCCCTTAACAGGAGGGAGTTACGCAGCTCGCTGGTCTGCAGGGTAGCGCCGCGGTAAAGGAACCAGAGACCGATGCCGATCAGCAGGCAGGCCAGCGCGAAAACAAAATCGCTGATCCAGAGCATGTCGATGTCGGTTTTGAACACGTCTACCCGCAAAGTGTACGTCACAAAAGTGGTAACGGCAAGACCGGAGGCGATCACACCGAGGTCTTTCCAGTACTGGTGTTTGGCGATGAGCAGCTGCAGCGCGTATTTGTTGTGAAACGCCGCCATGATATATACGAATACCAGCGACACGCTCTGGTAAAGGTATAAACGGGTATTGGTGATCGGCTCGTATTGCAGGTTGATGAGCAGGTTGACCCCCAGCAGCACTATCAGGAACAGGATATTGACTACCCAGCTGTTATTGAATATGTTCTTGAAAGTCATACAGCCGGCAATTTAAGACGATCTGCGAGTATATGCGGGCATTTTTCTGATATCCCGCATTCGTCATTTCCCGCGGGCGTTTGATCAGCTATTTTTGGTATCCAAATTTTCAAGTTGCAGTTTTGTGTCCGATTAAAAAATTCGCCCCCATTCTAAGATCTGAAATTGTTTGTTATTCAAGCCCATGTTGACCATTTAACCGCTAACAGGCCGTCTCAATATTTGAGATGGCCTTTTTTATGCAAAAGCCTATGAGTTAATAAAAATTATTATTAAGTTTGACAAGTATTTAAATTTTTAAATTATCCCATCAGCATCCAATAAAATAAAAAATGAAACAACCAGACTGGAAAACGTTGCTGCTCGCCTGTACCCTGGCATCGCTCGGCGCGCAGGCGCAGGAATTGAAGCCCGGATTGAATAACACCATCCTTCGTACAAAACAGGGAAGCATTATCGAACTGCCGGACCTTCTGACGGAAAAGATACCGGACATCGCCTACCGCAAAGTGGTAATGCCCGGCCCGCAATACCTGATCGCCGATGATCCTGAATACATCCGCGTGCCGGAAGGCATCGCGCTGCAGGAATCCGTGCAGCCCGGCGCGGTAAGGTTGTATGTTTATAACGTGAACGGCGTTAAAGAACCGGCGAAGATCGACCGCCGTATTACGGCCGTGATCAGGAATACCGGTAAGGAAGTCATGCACATCCGCATGCTGAAATATGCTTCCCAGAAACCAAGCGCCAATTATTACCAGATCGGCAAGCAGGGACTGGCGGACTACTTCGCGTCAAAACCGCAGCGCCGTATCCGTACCGTAAAGCCGGGCCAGGCGATCGCCATCGACGAGCAGCTGGAAAAGAACGTCGTGAAATACAACGAGCTGGTGCATGGGTTCTACGAGTTCGTGATCGACCAGCCGGGCGAGATCAGCGTGATCCAGACGGACCTGGAAACCACCGGCCCGGACGCTTTGAAACGCATCGCGAATATCATCCCGCCCAAAGGCCAGAACGCCGGCCGCGGCGTATTCGGCGTCAGCAATTACAGGGTGATCACCGATTCCGTGTACGATACAAAAAACGGTACGATGGAGATCGTGCTGGCGGACGGGGACAAGGATCCCTGGGTGGAAGGCAAAATGCAGGGCCGGCCGGGCGTTGCCAGGCTCGCGGGCAACTACGGCGTGATGTATGAGATCGAAATGAAATGGAAGAGCAGCGATGGCAAAGGGCTGGCTTTGGTAACCTGGAATGCGCGCAGCGGCAATAACCAGTGGTGCGCCGGCATGGCCAATACGATGATCGTCAGCAAGGGAAAATTCGATGAAGGCATTATCCAGCTGCCGTCGGACCGGCTTGTTACGAAAGCCGCGCCGGAAGCGGTGCTTATCCAGGTATTCAAACCGGCTGCTAATGGTGAAGAACAAACGATAAGGCTGACTTATTCACCGCCGGGCGCTTCCTGCCTGCCAACACCCCTGGTTTTTATACCGGTTGATCTGAAATAAACGCAAGCGGTGGAGAATGCGGCGCTTTTGAATATTTTCCATGAAAACGCCATAAAAACCGAATAATTTCTATAAAACGTCCGGGTGTTTTGAATTTTAAAATTAGTTCCTACATTTGCACCGGATTACAATTATGAACAACAACGTACATACACATCATCACCATACTTACCCGACCGGTAGGCAGGGAGTGCTGTAGTATTACTTTACAGATATTCACCATCAAAGGCTTACCGCACACGGTAGGCCTTTTTTGTTTCAAACGTTGCGGGATATGGTTTTCAGACCTGCAAGAAATTAAAATGAACTGTCGGTTCCGTAAAAGAGTAAAAATGAAACTACGTATTGCCATTCAGAAATCCGGCCGCCTGCACGAAGATTCTATCAAACTGCTGAAAGAATGCGGGATAGACATCAACAACGGCGTGAACAAACTCAAGACAGAAGCCAGCAACTTCCCTCTGGAAGTGTTTTTCCTGCGCGACGACGATATTCCGCAATACGTGGAAGACGGTGTGGCCGACCTCGGCATCGTAGGCGAGAACGTGGTGCTTGAAAAAAGCCGTCCCCTGCACACCGTCGAAAAGCTGGGCTTTGGCAAATGCCGCCTCGCCATGGCCGTGCCCAAAGGCATGGAGTACAGCTCCGTGCGCGACCTGCAGGGCCGCCGCATCGCCACCAGCTACCCCGTGATCCTGAACGACTTCCTGCAAAAGCTGGACGTGCAGGCGGAGATACACGAGATCAGCGGTTCCGTGGAAATAGCGCCGGGCATCGGTTTGGCGGACGCTATCTGCGACCTCGTGAGCAGCGGCTCCACCCTGTTTATGAACGGACTGAAGGAAGTGGAAACCGTGCTGCGTTCCGAAGCGGTGCTGGTCAGCAACGACAGGCTGGCGCCGGAGCAGCAGCAATTGCTGGACAAGCTGCAGTTCCGCATCCAGGCGGTGAAAAGAGCGAAGAACAACAAATACGTACTGCTCAACGCGCCTAACAATAAATTGCCCGAGATCATCGGTTTGCTGCCCGGCATGAAAAGTCCTACCGTGCTGCCTTTGGCGGAAGAAGGCTGGAGCTCCGTGCACTCCGTGCTGAACGAGAACGATTTCTGGGACATCATCGAAAACCTGAAGGCGGCCGGCGCGCAAGGTATACTGGTTGTGCCGATCGAGAAAATGGTCGTTTAAAAAGAAGAGCTATGCAAATTATCCGTTACCCGGAAAAAAATACATGGGAGCAGCTGCTGAAGCGCCCCGCGTTCGATACGCGCGAGCTGGAATACACCGTATCCGCCATTCTCGGCGATGTGAAGGAAAACGGGGACGACGCGCTGCGCCGCTACACCGCGCAGTTCGATAAGGTAACGCTGGAAGAAATAGCCGTCTCCCCCGAAGAGTTCGAAGCGGCGGACGCCGCGCTGGAAGAAGGTTTGAAGACCGCCATCCGCACTGCTGCCGCCAACATTGAAATGTTCCACCGCGCGCAGGTAGAGCAGGTAACCCTGCTGGAAACCATGCCCGGCGTGCAATGCTGGCGTAAGCCGGTAGGCATCGAAAAGGTCGGTTTATATATTCCCGGCGGCACCGCGCCACTGTTCTCCACCATCCTGATGCTGGCTATTCCCGCCAGGCTGGCCGGTTGCAGCGAGATCGTGCTTTGCACGCCCCCGGGCAAGGACGGCGCCGTACACCCCGCGGTGCTTTGGGCCGCGCGTTACACCGGCATCACGCAGGTGTTCAAGACCGGCGGCGTACAGGCCATCGGCGCCATGGCCTACGGCACGGAAAGCGTGCCGAAAGTGTACAAGATATTCGGGCCGGGTAACCAATACGTCACCTGCGCCAAGCAGCTCGTAAACCGCGCCGGCGTAGCGATCGACATGCCGGCGGGGCCTTCGGAAGTGGCCGTGTTTGCGGACGATGCCTGCGTGCCGGCCTTTGTAGCCGCCGATCTGCTGTCGCAGGCGGAGCATGGTGCGGACAGCCAGGTGCTGCTCGTCACCACGTCAGAAGCCGTGATCGCCGCGGTGGAAAAAGAAGTGGCCGTGCAGCTGGCGCAATTGCCGCGGAAAGAGCTGGCCGCCAAAGCGCTCGGTAACAGCAAGCTGGTGCTGGTAAACGACCGCGACGAAGCGATGGACATGCTCAACGCTTACGCGCCGGAGCATCTCATCATGGCCTGCGAGAACGATGAGGCCCTCGCTACCCGCGTGGTGAACGCCGGTTCCGTTTTCCTCGGCAACTATTCCCCCGAAAGCGCCGGCGATTACGCCTCAGGCACCAATCACACGCTGCCCACCAACGGTTATGCCACCGCGTACAGCGGCGTAAGCGTAGACAGCTTTGTGAAAAAGATCACCTTCCAGCGGCTCACCCGCGAAGGGCTGCAGGCGCTGGCCCCGGCCATCGAGGCCATGGCCTCCGCGGAAGGGCTGGAAGCGCACCGGAACGCAGTTTCAATCAGAATAAAAAACCTGTAGTCATATGTTCGACCTGGACAGTATTTTAAGGGACAATATCAAAAGACTCGTACCATATTCATCCGCCCGCGATGAATTTAAAGGAGAAGCCTCCGTATACCTGGACGCCAACGAAAACAGCTTCGGCTCCCCGCTGCCGGTGAACTATCATCGTTACCCCGATCCGCTGCAATGGAAAGTGAAATACCGGCTCGCAGAGATCAAAGGCGTGCCCCCGCAGAACATTTTCCTCGGCAACGGCAGCGACGAGGCCATCGATATCCTTTACCGCGCCTTCTGCCGCCCGGGTATCGACAACGTGGTGTTGTGCCCGCCCACCTACGGCATGTACGAAGTGAGCGCCAACATCAACGACGTGACCGTGCGCAAAGCCTCGCTCACACCCGAGTTCCAGCTCGATCTCGAAGCCAT
>JBQCFV010000007.1:0-13617 GCA_051958695.1 Chitinophaga sp.
TGGAGTTCAGACGTGTGCTCTTCCGATCTGTAAGCCAGCCATCCCCGGAAGTTGCCGCGTTTTTTCTGCAGGAACATCTCCGCGCCGTAGCTCCAGCCGCGGCCGTGTATCACCTGGTCTTCCCAGCTGCTGGTGGCGGATTTGAAATTGTCCATGTTCTCGACATATTCGATCACGTTCCGCATGGATTTGTAATATCCCTCGGCGGAAATTTCATATGCGCCGTCGTTGGTGGTTTTGCCGATACCAAGCGCCACCTGCGTGGAATACATCGGCGGCACCCTGTCCGTGGCGGCTACCCAAAGGTCTGTCGGCAGAAAGGTGGCGTTGTTCGTGAGCAGGTGAAGGTACTGCGTCATCATGGTGTACGAGAGCTTCAGCGCCCAGCGTCTCGGTAAAATGTACCGGAAGCCGAGCCTTGGCTGGATGGAGAGATAGAACCGGCCGTTCACGAGAAAGCCTGATGCATGCACGCCGAGATTAAGATGCACGGAATCGCGGATCTTCCAGTCGTCTTCCGCGTACAGCGACATTTCTACACCGGTGCTGGTGGTGTTGTTATACGCGGTGTCCGTGAGCTGCTGGTCGTTTGAAATGTTGTTGAAGCGGGTGATGCCGGGCTGAAAGGTGTGCCAGGTAGCCAGCCCGCCGTATTTCACGGCATGCCGCGGGTTCGGCCGGTAATCAAAGTCGATCTTCGCGGAAGCGTTCTGCACTTTGGACATGTAGCGGCCGTACAGGTTATCGGATTCGCGCACGGCGGGGGTGTCCAGCGCGAGGTGTTTGTAGCGGTAATCGGTGAGAAAATGGAACTGCGAATAGTTGACGGTCACATTGGAAAAAAGCCGCGGGCTGAAAATGTGGTTCCAGCGGAGGGCGTAGGCCTGGTTGCCCCATCCGAGGCGGAACTGCATCTGCTCATGATAACGTTTGGCGGCGCCGTTGAGGGAATCGAAGGTATTGTCGCGGTGAAGGCTGAGGTTGTCCTCCCCGCCGTAGGCGCTGAGATACAGGCGGTCTTTCGGTGAAAAAATATGATTGATCTTGATGTTCGCGTCGTAGAAATAAGCGAAAAAACCGCCTTCCTCCCCGAGATTAAGCTCGCGCTGCGTAACGGCGGACAACAGCAGGTCTGCATACGTGCGGCGCGCGGTGACGATGAACGAGGTCTTCCCTTTTTTGACCGGCCCTTCCGCCATGATGCGCGAAGCAAGCAGCCCGATGGCCACTTCGCCGTGGTATTTATACATGTCGCCGTCCTTCATGGAAATATCTACCACCGAGGAAAGCCTTCCGCCGTAACGCGCCGGGAACGCGCCTTTGTAGAGATCGACATTTTTAATGATGTCAGGGTTGAATACGGAAAAAATGCCGAGCAGGTGAGTGGAATTATATACCGGCGTACCGTCCAGCAAAATAAGGTTCTGATCGGGACTGCCGCCGCGCACATGAATGCCGCTCACGCCTTCGAGACCGCCGCTTACGCCGGGCATGGCTTGTATTGTGCGCAGCACGTCCGCTTCGCCGAGCATGCGCGGCATGGTTTTTACCTGCGCTACGGAGAGGTTCACTTTGCTCATTTGCGTTTGTTCCTGCAGGCGCGGCAGCGTTTCGGTTACCTCCACTTCCTGCAAAGTATTCGAAGGGCTGAGCCTGACATGCAGCTGCCGGTCCTCTTTATCTTTCAGCGGGATGCGCGCGGGCGTGTAGCCGGTATAGGAAACCGCAAGGCCAAGCGTGTCGCGGGCCGTAGTAAGGCTGTAAAATCCGAATTGATTGGTCGTAGTGCCAACGCCTAACGTGGGCGAATATACGGTGGCTCCGATGAGCTTTTCCCCGGTCACCGCATCTTCCACGTAACCGCTGATGGTTCGGTGGGCGGCCCTGCTGGCCGTAAGCACGAGCTGATCGCCTATGCGGCGGTATTCGATGCCGCTTTCGGAAAACAGCATTTCCATCACGCGGCGCAGGGGCACCTGCCGGATATCGATGCTCGTGCGGCGGCTCATCTTCACCACATCGGCGCTGTAGGAAAAGTGGATGCCGTATTCTTTTTCGATCTTTCCGCAAATAACGGAAAGGGGCTGATCGTGCAGCGAAAGAGTGATCCGCGTTCGCCAGTTCCATGCGAAAACCTGGAGGGGCAGCCAGGTTAAAAGCAATCCCAGCAGAACTTTCCTCTTCATGCTAAACAAATTAACTGTTACAGTTCAGGTTAAATTACGGCCGCAGCGTGTACTGCCGTTCGCCGGTCTTTTCCACCGACGTATTGGTCATAAAAGCGATGGCGGCCATTACATTATCGACGGTCTCGTTCTCGAAGTTGGACGTGATGCCGCGCTGCAGCAGCGTGCTGTCCTGCGCTTCTATCCGCACATCGTATACCGCTTCCACCGACCGTATCACGTTTTCCAGCGGCACATTGCGGAACACAAGCTGTTTTTTATCCAGGTCGGGAATATGTTCCGCCACGGTGAACGGTTCTTTTGCATCGTCGCGGCGGAGCATCATGCCTTCCGTGAGCACTACGCTTTTTCCGCCGTTCACCTGTATCTTGCCGCTGGCCACATGCACCAGCAGTTTCCCCGCGGCATAGCTGACGGTAAAACGGGTACCGAGCACTTTTATTTCCGTGTGGCCGAGCAAAATGACGAACGGCGCGCCCGCGTCCGGCTGAATATCGAAAGCGCCTTTGCCCGAAAATTCCACACGGCGTTCCTTTTTTCCAAAACCGGCGGCCAGCTTCATTTCCGCGCCGTCGAACAATTGTACGCTGCTGCCGTCAGGAAGGGTGGCGTGCTGCGCGCCGGCGAATACCTGCGGCGTTCGTTTTACAGGCAGCAATAACCAGGTAAGACCCAGGGCCAGCACCAGCGCCGCGGCGATCTTCAGCCAGCGGTAATTCCGGTGCACGGATATAACAGCCGGTTCTGTCTTCGCGGACCGTTTCCGTTCTTCTTCCGCTGACGGTTCCCGTTTCTCCTTCACCAACCGTTCTTCCGCCGCCGGCCGTCTATGTTCCCCTTTCGCCAACCGTTCACTTTCCTTCTCGCCATCCCCGCCGGAAATAGCAGCCTTCAGCCTTTCCCAGCTTTCGTCCGTACTGAGGCCAGGGTATGCCGCCACTGGATGCGGCACTTCCAGCATCCGGCGGATGGCGGAGAGCGCTTCTTCATTGGCGGGCGCTTCCTTCCTCCATGCATCCACCCATTGCCTCGAAACGTCGTCCGCCTCGTTCAGCAGGTACTTGCATAGCAGGGAGTACAAAGCCTCATCTGGTAACAAATTGCTCATGAACAGTCGTAAGTTGTCAGTACGGGGGAAAGACGCGCCACGGAACGTTTTCCCCCTATGGGTATTTATAAAAAAAACAGGTTCAGGTACTCGCGCAGCTCCCGGTGGAGTATTTTGAGCGCCTTACCCATCTGATTTTCAACAGTTTTAACGGAAATATCCATCACCGCCGCGATCTCCGCGTATTTGAGCTGCTCCTTCCTGCTCAGCAAAAATACCTCGCGGCAACGTTCCGGCAGCTTCTCCAGCGCCAGCTGCAGCTTCTGCTCCAGCTCCCTCGCCTGCACGGATAGATGCACCGAGTGCTCCTGCATCTGCCCGAAAGAAAGTTCTTTCTCCGCGCGCACGCTCTGCTTGCGCCATTGGCTGATAGCGGTATGGCGGATAGCCGTAAAAAGATAAGACCTTTCGGAGCCGTTGATCAGGATGCCGGCCCGCTTTTCCCAGAGCTGGGAAAAAACAAGCTGCACTACTTCTTCCGCTTCATAGGGGTCTCCCGTATAATGAATGGCGAAAGCAAGGCAATGCGCGTGATGCTCGCGGAAGAGCCGTTCAAATGCCTGGAGGTCCAACATATCGTATAACCGGGCAAAATTAGGCGGCTACGGCTGATTAACCAAATAGGGAATGGTGAGTGGCAATTTTATATCTTTGCGCGTACATGTACGGTTTTATCAAAAAAATACTTTTCCGCTTCCCTCCTGAAAGCATTCACCACACGGTAATGCGGGGGATGAAGGTCGTGAATGCGCTGCCGTTCGGGAAGAACGTGATGGACGCATTCTGCCAGCCCAAAAATACCGGGCTGGAACGGAAACTCTGGGGGCTCACGTTCGCCAATCCCGTCGGTCTCGCCGCGGGCTTCGACAAAGACGCGCGTTATATCGACGAGCTGGCGCATCTCGGTTTCGGTTTTGTTGAAATAGGCACCCTTACCCCGCTGCCGCAGCCGGGCAACGATCAGCCAAGGCTGTTCCGCCTGCCGGAAGACGGGGCGCTCATCAACCGCATGGGCTTCAACAACGAAGGCGTGCGTGCCGCCGCGAAAAGATTGCAGAACCGCCGCTCCAATATCATCGTGGGCGGCAATATCGGGAAGAACAAACTCACGCCTAACGAAGACGCCATCAGCGATTACGAAAAGTGTTTCCACGCGCTGTTCGACGGCGTGGATTATTTCGTGGTGAACGTAAGCTCGCCCAATACGCCCGGCCTCCGCGCCCTGCAGGAAAAAGAGCCGCTCAGGCAGCTGCTGCATCACCTGCAAACCCTCAACGCGCAAAAAAGCAACCCGAAACCCATTCTCCTTAAAATAGCGCCCGACCTCAGCAACGAACAGCTCGACGATATTATCGAGATCGTACAGGATACCCAGCTGGCGGGCATTGTAGCCACCAATACCACCATCAGCCGCGAAGGGCTCGCCACATCTGCGGGCGAGCTGGAAAAGATCGGCGCGGGCGGGCTGAGCGGGCTGCCGGTAAAACAGCGCGCCACCGAAGTGATCCGTTATATCCACAAAGGCTCCGGCGGCAAGATACCCATCATCGCCGTAGGCGGCATTTTCACCGCGGCTGACGCGCAGGAAAAGCTGGACGCAGGCGCTTCTCTCGTGCAGGTATACACGGGCTTCATTTACGAAGGGCCCGCCATCGTAAAAAAGATCTGCCAGGGATTATCACCACAATCATAAATCAATGGAAGAATTACTGACCTTAGATTCGCTCATCAGCTTGCTAACCCTTACCGTGATGGAAGTGGTGCTCGGCATCGACAACGTTATTTTCGTATCCATCGTCATGAACCGGCTGCCCGAAGCCAAAAGACTGCAGGCCCGGCGCATCTGGATGTTCACCGGTATCGCGGTGCGCATTCTTCTGCTGCTGCTTATCGGACAGATCGTAGCGGCCATACACCCGCTGTTCTATATTTTCGGGAAAGGCATTTCGCTGCGCGACCTCATCATGCTGGCCGGCGGTTTGTTCCTGCTGATCAAAACCACGCTGGAAATACATCATAAGCTGGAAGGCGAAGAAAACGAAACGCCCAAAGCCGGCGGCAAAAAAGGCGGCGCCACGCTGCTGAACGTGGTGGGGCAGATCATTATCATCGATATGGTATTCTCCTTCGACAGCATCATTACGGCGGTGGGACTTGCCAAGCATGTGGAGATCATGATCGTGGCGGTGATCATCGCCATGTTCATCATGTTCACCTTCGCGCCGCGCATCAGCAACTTCATCCACAAACATCCCACGCTGAAAATGCTGGCGCTGTCGTTCCTCATCATGGTAGGCGGCATCCTGATCATCGAAGGGTGGAACGCGGAAGCCGCCCATAGCCTGCATCTCAAGAACTATGTGTATTTCGCAATGGCGTTCTCTTTCGCGGTGGAACTGCTGAATATGCGGATGCGGAAAAAATCCGAGCCGGTGCATTTGCGCGGGCCGGTCGATCCGGAGGAGGAGAAGTTGAAATAATCAGCTGGAAAAAAATTGAAAAGAGGGCTGCGATGATCGCGGTCCTCTTTTGCGTTTATATCCGTTTACCGCTTCGCGGGTTTCATCATCTCACCGCATTCACCGCCGCCATCAGCGCGCAGCCCACCATACCGGCGGTTTCCGTACGCAGGCGCGTATTGCCAAGGCTTACGGGTGTGAAGCCATATTGAAGCGCCAGCTCCACTTCCTGCGATGTAAAATCCCCTTCGGGGCCGATCAGCAGCAGCGAATCTTTAGCGGCCTGCATCACTGAAAGCAAATGCGGTTTTTCGCCAGGCAGGCAATGCGCGATAAAACGTTGTTCCGTGGCGCTCATAAGCGTTTCCAAAGGCGTGGGCTCCGCCAGCGCGGGCAAAAACCATTGCCGCGATTGCAGCATGGCCGACACGAGAATGTTCTCCAGTCTTTCCGCCTTCAGCTTTTCTTTTTCCGTACGCATCGTTACCAGCGGGATAATTTCCTGCACGCCGATCTCCACCGCTTTTTCAAGAAACCATTCCATGCGCGCAGCATTTTTGGTAAACGCGATGGCTATACGGATACGCGGCTCGGGGCGCGGCATTTCTTCCACGCCGCGTATCTCCGTCACACATTTTTTGCGGTGATCGTCGGTGACCGCAGCTTCGTAGCGGCGGCCTTTGCCGTCCGCCAGCAGCACCATATCGCCCTTCTGCCGGCGCAATACCTGTATGCAGTATTTCGACGTCGGCTCGTCCATCGTATACGACACGCTGCCCGGTATCAGTTCCTTTGCGTAAAAATCGGGTAACTCCATCCTGTAAAATTATACTTTTCCGGCCGTCGGTTCCAACCCGCGGGTGATGGCCTGGAAACGGAAGAACAATAAAACGGAAGCGATCAGCAACCCCAGCGAAAGCCCCCACCAAATGCCATACACGCCATGGCCGAAGGTAAAGCCCAGCAGGTAACCAACGGGCAGCCCGATCACCCAGTACGCCAGCATCGTGATCACGGTAGGCACTTTTACGTCGCCCAAACCGCGCAGCACACCGAGGCCCACCACCTGCGTGCCTTCGAACAACTGGAAGAACGCGGCGATGAGCAGCAGCCCGGACGCAATGTGTATCACCGTTTCATCACCGATGTACAAAGCGGGTAAAATGCGGTTGCCCAGCACGAACACCACTGCCGCGATACCCATCAGCACCAGCACCATATGATAGCTGGCGATGGCGGAAAGCCGCAGCCCGCGGAAGTTCCCGGCGCCTAAATTATTCCCGCTGCGGATGCCCGCCGCCGCTGAAATGCCGCTCGCCATCATATAGGTCATGGCGGCAAGACTGATCGCGATCTGGTGCGCCGCCTGCTGCGCGGAACCGATCCAGCCGGCCATGATCACCGCGCCGCTGAAGGCGCTTACTTCAAAAATATATTGCAGGGCCACGGGCAAACCCAGGCCGGTGATCTTTTTCAGCGTGGCGACGCCGATCTCGCGGAAGTGGAAAGTGGGCAGGTATTCTTTAAAACGCGGGCTGGTAAGCACGTACCAGGCCATGGTGATACCCATCAGCAGACGGTCGGTGAAAGTGGCGATGCCCACGCCCGCGATGCCCATGCGCGGCAGGCCCAGCAAGCCGTACACCAGCGTGATGCCCAGCAAAATGTTGAGCACGTTGCCGATGATGCTGATGTTCATCGCCTGCCGTGTAAAGCCCAACCCTTCGGCGAACTGTTTGAAGGTGAGGAACACCATCAGCGGCAGGTACGACGCGGCCAGGTATTGCAAAAAGATCTTCGCCTGCGCGGCCACGTCCGCCGGCTGGTTCATCCGCTCCAGGTTATGCCCCACCAGCAGGATGCCGCCGGTAAGCAGCAGCCCGGTGATCATGTTGATGATAAAACTATGCGCCAGCAAATGCCCGCAGTGGGCGCGGTTGCAGCGCCCGTTCTCCTGCGCGATAAGCGGCGTAAGCCCGTAGGACATGCCGATGCCCGTGACCATAAAAATGGAAAACATGCTGACGCCCAGCGACACCGCAGCCAGCGGCACTTTGCCGGTATGCCCGATAATGATGCTGTCGCTCAGGCCCACGAGCGTATGGCCCAGCTGCGAGATCACGACGGGGTACGCCAGGTGGAAATTTTGCGTGTAGTGGGTTTTGTATTTGCCGTATAATTGTTTCATGGCGTATGAACATTAAAAAAGCCGGTATCTTTTTCAGAACGCACCGGCTTTTTTTATCAGTGAAAGATGTTCCTTTAGAATGGAGCATCTCCGAATGCATCGTCTTCAAAATCCATATCATTCATCTTCGATCCTTTCTGGATGAAGATCTTCGCTTCATCGTAACCGCCGCTGCCGGGGTGGCCTTTCATGCCTGCGAAGGAGTTGCCGCCGCCTGCGGGCGCGGGAGGCCCGTCTACGAAACCGTCGTCTTCAAACCGCTGGAACTGCAGCACGGCGCGGAGCTTCACGGTATCGAGCTGACCGTTACGGTGTTTGGCGATACGTACGTGCGTTTCCCCTTTGTTGGATTCGCCGTGCTCGTTGGTGGTGATGTCGTAGTACTCGGGGCGGTAGATGAACATTACCATGTCCGCATCCTGCTCGATGGCGCCGGATTCGCGGAGGTCGCTCAGCTGGGGCATCTTGTTGCCGTCCTTGCGTTTCTCCACGTCGCGGCTGAGCTGCGACAGCGCCAGCACGGGCACGTGCAATTCTTTTGCAAGCCCTTTCAGGTCGCGGGAGATCTTGCTGATCTCCTGCTCGCGGTTGGTATTGCGCCCATCGGCCGAGCCGCTCATGAGCTGCAGGTAGTCGATGATGATAAGGCCCACGCCGTGGTTGTGCACCAGCCTTCGGCATTTGGCGCGCAGCTCGAAGATATTGAGACCGGGGGTATCGTCGATAAAAATGGGCGCTTTGGCCAGGCGTTCGATGCCGTGGGTCATCAGCTTGCGCATTTCATATTCTTCCAGCTTGCCCCTGGTGATCTTTTCCAGGTGGATTTCCGATTCGGCGGAAAGGATACGCTGTACGATCTGCCCGCTGGACATTTCCAGGCTGAACACGGCCGCACCTTTCGGGAACTTCGGGTGAAGCGCCGCGTTGCGCGCGAGGTTGAGCGCGAAGGCGGTTTTACCCACGGCAGGCCGGGCGGCCAGGATAATGAGATCGGAAGGCTGCCAGCCGTACGTGATCTTGTCCAGCGAAGGAAAGCCGGAAGGCACGCCGGTGATATCGTCCCCTTTGTTGCGAAGGTCCTCGATGCGTTTGATGGTGTTCACCAGCACGCGGTCGATGGAATCGTAATTTTTGCGGAGGTGGTTGTTGGTAACTTCAAAGAGCTTGGATTCCGCGGCGTCGAGCAGGTCGAACACGTCGGCAGTATCCTCGTACGCTTCGCTGATGATCTCGCCGGAAATGCGGATCAGCTCGCGCTGGATGAATTTCTGCAGCACGATGCGCGCATGCGCTTCGATGTTGGCGGAAGAAACGACCATGTTGGTCAGCCGGGTAACCGCGAAGGGGCCGCCCACCACTTCCAGCTCGCCGGCGGTCTTCAGCTCTTCCACTACGGTAAGGATGTCCACCGGCATCGATTTCGCGGCCAGGCGCTGCATGGCTGCGAAAATTTTCTGGTGGGCGTCCACGTAAAAACATTCGGATTTCAGGATCTCGATCACCACGTCGAAGGCCCCTTTCTCCAGCATCAGGGCGCCGAGCACCGCTTCTTCCAATTCTTTCGCCTGGGGAGGGATTTTTCCGTAAACCATGGTAGATATGTCTACACCGGGTTTACGCCGGGTATTACGGTCTTTCTTGAGATTGAGATCCATTTATGTTATAGGCGTTAATAAGGTTAAAAAAATGGTTACTGGAAGGCTTTTGCGCATACATTTACAACATTTCGGGAAATTCGGCACTTCAACGTTCTTTAACAAATTGTAAATTTTTTTGAAGCCAGGGAAACTAAGGTAACGGCATTTTTCCGATAAAACCCGCTTCTCCCGGAACTATATTTATTCTTCGGCAATCCACCGGTCCGCACACATGCCGCAGCAGGTTATCCACCGTTTTTTACCAGGTTATCCACCAAAATGACAGAAAATCCATAGCAAAGTTCCGATTATTCACATTTTTTGTGCAAAAAGATTTTCCACATTTTGTTTGGGAAAATTCCCGGTTTACGTACAGCAGAAGTTGTTAACTTTACGCGGCGCGATCACGGCTGCACGAAGCGTGCAAAAATGATTCAAATTATTGATTTTCACAAAATTAAATCGATACAACGTATCGGGCAGGATAACATAAGGAGCTTACAATGACTATTTCGTATAACTGGCTATGTGACTATTTACCGGTAAAACCGACCCCGGAGGAACTTTCTGTAATCTTAACGGCCGTTGGCCTGGAAGTGGAAAGCCTGGAACGGTTTGAAAGCGTGAAAGGCAGCCTGGAAGGACTGGTAACCGGTGAAGTATTGAGCGTGGAACCGCACCCCAATGCAGACAAGCTCCGTTTGACAAAAGTGAACATCGGCAAGGGCGAACCGCTTTCCATCGTATGCGGCGCACCCAATGTGGCAGTGGGCCAGAAAGTAGTGGTAGCGCCCATCGGCGTCACCATATACCCCAACGGCGGCGAGCCGCTGACCATGAAAAAAGCAAAGATCCGCGGGGAAGAAAGCTTCGGCATGATCTGCGCGGAAGACGAAATAGGACTGGGTGCCAGCCACGACGGCATCCTTGTGCTCGACCCCTCCGTACAACCCGGCACCACGGCCCGCGAGCTGTTCCAGCCCGTACAGGATTACGTATTCGAGATCGGCCTCACTCCCAACCATATGGACGCCATGAGCCACATGGGCGTGGCCCGCGACGTTTGCGCCTACCTGAACAACCGCGAGAACACGGCGGTGTACAGCGCGCGCAAACCCGGCATACACGCGGCCACCAAAGCGGCAAAGGCTTTGCCTGTAGGCGTGGAAGTGAAGAACACCGACGCCTGTCCGCGTTACTGCGGCCAGACCATCACCGGCGTAAAAGTTGGCCAGTCGCCTGCCTGGATGCAGCACCGCCTGCAGGCCATCGGCGTAAGGCCCATCAATAATATCGTAGACATCACGAACTACGTGCTGCACGAAACCGGGCAGCCGCTGCATGCTTTTGATGCGGACGAAATAAAGGGCGGAAAGGTCATCATCCAAAACCTGCCCACCGGCACCGTATTTCTTTCCCTCGACGGCAAGGAACGCAAGCTCGATGAAAGCGACCTGATGATCTGCGACGGGGAAAGCAATCCTATGTGTATCGCCGGCGTGTTCGGCGGTTTGAACTCCGGCGTGAAGAACGAGACCACCAACATTTTCCTCGAAAGCGCTTACTTCAGCGCCACCGGCATCCGCAAAACCTCGATGCGCCACGGTTTGCGTACAGACGCCGCCATACGTTTCGAAAAAGGGCTGGACATCAGTCTCGCGCCTTTCGCGCTGGAAAGGGCCGTAGCGCTCATCAACGAGCTGGCGCACGGCGAGCCCGCTTCCGAAGTGACGGACGTGTACCCCAAGCCCGCCCCGCAAAAACACATCGACATCACTTACGCCTATATCAACACCCTCAGCGGTCATCATTACGCGCCTGAAAAAGTGAAGAACATCCTTTGCAGCCTCGGCTTCACCGTTCATTCCGAAAACGAGCTGGAACTGCGCGTGACCGCCCCGCTGCATAAGCCGGACATCAACATCCCGGCGGACATCGTGGAAGAGATCATGCGCATAGACGGGCTGGACAATATCCCCATCCCCGAGTTCGTACGGATGGTTCCAAGCCGCCAGGCGCAGCCGGATAAAGAACGCGTGAAAGAAAAGATCGCCGATTACCTCGCGTCCAACGGCTTCTCCGAAATATTCACCAACTCCATCACCAACAGCCAGTATTACCAACACCTGGATACCGGCTCGATGGTGATGATGCTGAACAGCCTCACTTCCGACCTCGACGTGATGCGCCCTTCCATGCTGGAAACCGGCCTGGAGCGCATCGGCTATAACCTGAACCGGCGCAACGAAGACCTGCTCTTTTTTGAATTCGGCAAAACTTACCGGAGGGAAGAAACGGGCAATTACCCGGAAACGGCGCACCTGAGCCTGTATATCACCGGTCAGAAGCTGCCGGAAAACTGGATGCACAAAAGCCAGCCGGTGGATTTTTATTACCTGAAAAGTTTTATCGGCAACATCCTGCAGCAGTTGGCATTGCCCGCCGCGCAGCTGACCGCCGCCAACATACACGGCCTGCAGCCCGCCTTTGAGATCGCCATAAACGGCAAGACCGTTGCGGTGGCCGGCGGGGTAACGCCGCAAAAGCTAAAAGAATTTGACATCAAACAGCCGGTGTGGTACGCGGACTTTTATTGGGAAGAGATACTGACGCAGCTGCAAACAAAAGATTCCTTCTACCAGGAAATCCCCCGCTTCCCCGCGGTGCGCAGGGACCTGGCGCTGGTGCTGGATAAATCCGTAACTTTCGCTGCGGTGGAAACGGCGGCGCGTTCGGTTAAAACGCCGCTCCTGCAACATATCAACCTGTTCGACGTTTTTGAAAGCGAAAAGCTGGGCGCAGGGAAAAAGTCGTACGCCGTGAGCTTCACCTTCCAGGACAAACAGAAAACGCTGACGGACCAGGAAACGGACGCCCTGATGAACAAGCTGGTAAAAGCCTTCGAATCGCAATTACAGGCGGAAATCCGCAAATAAATGGAGATCGAACAGTACATACAGAACATCGAGGACAAGCTGCAGCAGCTGTTTAAAAAACTACAGCAGTCGCAGGAGGACAATGTTATGCTGCGCGAGCAGGTGCAGCAGCAGCGGGATGAACTGCTGCAGCAACAGCAGGCCATCGAGGGCCTGGATGAAAAACTGAAGCTGGCGAAGATCGCCACGGCAACGCAGGGGAACGGTCTTTCCGAGGACGAGGATGCTTTCCGGAAAGAGGTACGGGGCAAGATCAATGATTATATACGGGAGATAGACCGCTGCATCGCGCTGCTGAACACCTGATCTTTCTTTATCCATTTCTCACGCGTGAATGCTGACATTTCACTTTACAGTGCCCGCTCGTGACACTTAACGCGCCGGCTTTACGTTGCTCACTTCGTAAACACCTGACGCTTTATCTGACGTCCGTTACAGTGGAGCATGCCCGATGCTTCACTTTACGCCCCTCACCCGGTTGGGCGGATAATCCTTTACGATCCTGATCTCTTTTGCCAGCGGGTGCCGCAGGTTTATCAGGTAATTCCATTGATCGCTCATTTCCGGCGAAGGGAAGGCCAGCACGAGCGCTTCCGCTTTCTGCAGCAGCTCCGAGCCGAACTCACGGGTACGGTGCCCTGCGGGGAACGCGTCCCAGTCTTCCGGCAGCTCCTCCTCACCGATGCGGATCACACTGTCCGGCATCTCGTATTCAACGATCACATATCCATCCGGTACGGTAAACAACCCCGTAACGAGATCGCTTTCCAGCAGGCACATGGCGGGATGGTCCTTGGCGTGCAGGCAGGGGTCGGTCGCGAAGTTCCAACGGTCTGCCAGCCCGCTTGCGCTGATATCCCCGCAACGGTCCTTTTTAACCATTCTGTATAATTTCATACTACTTATTTCTATGAGTGCAATTCCATGCGCAGCAACTGCTGTTTTACTTCGTCCATCCCCACAATGGTATCGAGCATGGAAAGGGGCACGGCGCCGCCGAGGTCGCGGGAGGGCTGGCGCAGCCAGCGGTGGAATAATTCCCGGCTGTTAAAGACGTTGTAACCCAGGCGGAACTCCTCGGCGATAGCGATGAGCCGGTCGCG
>JBQCFV010000008.1:0-5970 GCA_051958695.1 Chitinophaga sp.
TCGAAAAACACCCACCCACAAAAAAACGGGGGTTTTGTTTTTTAGGCCCGGGGGACCATATTTTTGTTTTTTGTTTTTTTAAACCCCGGCACTTCTTTTTTAGACTGCGTTGGAAAATTATAGTGTTTTGGTGGGAGCAGGGGGAAATTGGTGAGTGGAGGCGGCGTTTTCTCTTTTTCTCTTTGTTGGAAAAGAGAGTTCTTATTACTGAAACTTCCAACTAAACATTGTATTGGGTTTTTGTATTGGGTTTTTCCAGCTAAGAGATCATTTGATTTTTTTTTATAAAAAGCTGAGCACGTTGCCTTGAAAAAGCTCAGCCCAGTTCTTTTTATAAAAAAAATCAAATGATCTCTGTCCCCCGTCTTTTCAGCATTTCGTGGGCGATCTCCCGGGCGCCGGAGGACGGGGTTTGTTGCAGGTGTTGTATTACGCTGTCGTAGTCTTTGTCGTTTTTGTTCTGGCTGAGTTTGAAGCGGGTGTCGATGCGGGTGATGGCGATCTCGAAGCCGGTGATGGCTTTGAGATTGTTGCGGATCTCTTTTTCGCCGATGTCGGCCATGGTTACGGGGTGTTTGCTGGCGGCTTCGTATTTGTTCATCAGGGTGGTGAGCGATGCGGTCAGCTCTTCTTCGCTGAGGATGCGCAGGGTGCCGTAAATATGTACGGCAATGTAGTTCCAGGTGGGGATTTTATCTTTTTCGTACCAGGAGGAGGAAATGTAGGCATGAGGGTCGGAGAATACGGTGAGGAAGGTTTGCCCGCTGGCGAGAGTGGCGGTTTGCGTGTTGGCGTTGGCGATGTGGCCGCGCAGTACGAACTCGCCGGGGGATTTTTCTTCCAGTTCTACCGGCAGGTGCGTGCCGACAGGCACGCCGTCCTGTATGCTGATGAGCAGCGCAAAGCTATGCGCGCGCACGAAGGCGGCGATGGTTTCCCAATCCTGTTCCTGGTGGAGTTTCGGAGCGTACATTTTTTTAGTATTTAAAACCTCCCTCGGCTGGCTTTCATTCCTCTCTATTCATTCCAACCCCCAGCGCCGGGCCATTCATGACCTTGGCGCCGGGAGCGTAATGATTTTGAAAAGCGCTTAAACGACGATCTCCACGATCTTGGTCGGGGCGATGTTGGCGTTGCGCATCGCGATGCTGCGGGCGGTGTTGCCTGCGAACTCGGCGAACGCTTCTTTGGTAACGGGGTCGTTGCCGGCTACCGCGGGCACGCCTTCGTCACCGCCTTCGCGGATGCTTTGTACCAGCGGGATCTGGCCCAGGAGCGGGATTTCCAGCTCTTCCGCCAGCTTTTTACCGCCTTCTTTGCCGAAGATATAATATTTGTTCTGCGGCAGCTCGGCGGGCGTGAAGTACGCCATGTTCTCCACAAGACCGATGATCGGCACGCGGATCTGCGGGCTGCTGAACATGCTGATGCCTTTTTTAGCGTCCGCCAGCGCAACGTCCTGCGGGGTGGTAACGATCACCGCGCCGGTAACGGGTACGGTCTGCACGAGCGTAAGATGGATGTCGCCGGTGCCGGGAGGCATATCGATGATCAGGTAATCCAGCTCTTCCCAGTACACGTCGCTTACAAACTGCTTCAGCGCGCTGCTGGCCATAGGGCCGCGCCATACGATGGCCTGCTTCTCGTCTACCAGCAAGCCGATGGACATAAACTTGATGCCGTATTTCTCCATCGGCACGATCATGCCTTTGCCTTCCACGTTCACCATCATGGGCCGTTCGCCGCGCACGCCGAACATGATGGGCACGGAAGGACCGTAAATGTCGGCATCCATCAGGCCTACCTTTGCGCCGTCCTGCGCGAGAGCCAGGGCCAGGTTGGCCGCTACGGTGGATTTGCCTACGCCGCCTTTGCCCGACGCCACCATGATGATATTTTTAACGTTGGGGAGCAGCGATTTGCCGTCCTTACGGTTGGTGCTAACGTTAGCGGTCATTTTTACCTCCACTTCCGCATCCTTGCTCACGAGGTGAACGATCGCGTTCACGCAGGCGTTTTTGATCATTTCTTTCAGCGGGCATGCCGGAGTGGTCAGCACGACCGTGAATTTTACCTTATTGCCGTCGATCTCAATGTCCTTCACCATGTTGAGCGTCACCAGATCCTTGCCCAGATCGGGTTCTTCCACATTCGACAGTGCCTCGAGGACCTTTTCTTTTGTGATCATAAATTGATGTTAAAATTGTTTCCGATCTGCAAAGTTAACCTAAATTGATGTTTAATTTGTTGGTTTTATATTCGTGTTTCCGGGAGGAACATCTATCTTAGTATCTGCATGCGTAAGAAATTTATCATACTATTTTCCCTGCTGTTCCTGCCGTTTTTGCTCCGGGCTCAACTGAAAGCATTCAAAGACAGCATTATACAAATTTCAGGTATTACCATGACGGCGGATAGCCTCCGCGCCATTCCAGCCGTGAGCATTCTTGTGAAAGGGCAGAACCGCGGCACCATTTCCAACAGCCAGGGCGTGTTCTCCATCGTTGCCTTCAAGGGCGATACCCTTACGTTCAGCGCCATCGGCTTCCGCAAAAAAGATTACAAGATACCCGTCGAACTGGTTGGCAACAGTTATTCCCTCATCCAGCTGATGACGGAAGACACCATGTACCTCGCCGAAACGGTCATCCATCCTTATCCTTCGCGCCGCGAATTTGAAAAGCTGTTCGTCAGCATGGATATCCCGAACGATATGTATGAAATTGCCCGCAAAAACAACGAGCAGGCCAAACTCCGCGCCATGGCCAGTTCCATACCTATCGACGGCGGCGGCGCCTACAACGTGTTCATGCAGAAACAGCAGCAATCCCTTTATTACGCCGGGCAAACCCCGCCGCAAAATATCTTCAATCCCCTCGCCTGGGCGCAGTTCATAGAATCCTGGAAGCGCGGCGACTTCAAGCGGAAAGATTAAACCTTGCAGCTATCGTTTTGTTAACTGCCGCATGCGGCACGGAATGCCTTTTTCCTTAAATTGCCGTTCATTGACCAATCACCAAAATAATCCTTCTATGCAGAAAGTAGCAGTGATCGGCGCCGGCACCATGGGTAACGGTATCGCTCACGTATTCGCCCAGCACGGTTTTTCGGTACATCTTGTAGACGTGTCGCAGCAGGCGCTGGACAAGGCATTGGATACCATCATCCGCAACCTCAACCGCCAGCTTTCAAAAGAGACCATCACGGAGGCGGACAAACAGCAAACCATTTCCAACCTTCAAACTTTTACCAGCCTCGCCGCAGGCGTGCAGAACGTGGACCTCGTTGTGGAAGCCGCCACGGAGAACGCGGAGCTGAAGCTGAAAATATTCCGCGAGCTGGACGAGCATACCGGCCCGGATGTGATACTCGCCAGCAATACGTCTTCCATCTCCATCACCAAAATTGCCGCGGCCACCAAAAAGCCGGGCAAGGTGATCGGTATGCACTTTATGAATCCCGTGCCGGTGATGAAGCTCGTAGAGATCATCAACGGTTACGCCACGGAAAAAAGCGTGACGGAATATATCACTGCGCTGTCTGTAAAACTGGGTAAAACGCCGAGCGTGGCGAACGATTATCCGGGCTTTATCGCCAACCGCATCCTGATGCCGATGATCAACGAAGCGGTTTACACTTTGTATGAAGGCGTGGGGGGCGTGGAAGAGATCGAGACGGTGATGAAGCTCGGGATGGCGCATCCCATGGGGCCTTTGCAGCTGGCGGACTTTATCGGGCTGGATGTTTGTTTGTCCATCCTGAACGTGCTGTACGAAGGCTTCGGCAATCAGAAATACGCGCCCTGCCCGCTGCTGGTGAACATGGTGACGGCGGGTTACCTCGGCGTTAAAAGCGGCGAAGGGTTTTATAAGTATACCGCGGGGAGTAAAGACCTGGTGGTGAGCGAAAGGTTTGGATAAGCATAACCGCAGCCGCATGAACATTTCAGATGAAACGAACGATCAAACGCACGGCGGCCTTATGCCTGCCGGGCGTTACCCCGCATACTTCTCCCGGTACTCCTTCGGCGACAGCCCCACTATCTTCCTGAACAGCTGACGGAAAGCTTTCGCGTCTTCATAACCGGCCTGTATCATCACGCCGGTGATGTTTTCCTGTTTCTGTTCGAGCATTCGTTTCGCCGCTTCGATGCGCAGGCGCTGCAAATATTCGATGGGCGTTACGCCGGTGGCGATCTTGAAACGTCTGATAAAATTCCGGCGGCTCACGGGCAGGCCGCGTATCACTTCTTCTACGGTAAGCCTGTCGCGGAAGCGGTCTTCCATTCTTTGCTGCGCTTCGCACACCAGCTCGTCCTGGTGCTCGCGCGAGGGCGACCAGTTGGCAAAATACGATTGCTGCGCGCGGTCCATATCGATGGCGAAAACTTTCGCGGTATGGATCGCCGTTTTGCGGTTGCAGTATTTTTCGAGGATGTGCAGCAGCAGGTGAAAGGTGGACGTGGCGCCGCCGCTGGTGTAGATGCCGTTGTCGTCGGTCACTACCACGTCGGGGTCCACGATCACGTCCGGGTACGCGCGGGCAAGGTCTTTTACGGCCGCAACGTGCGACGTGGCTCTTTTGTTCCTGAGCAGGCCGGTGGCGGCAAGCAGGAACGCGCCGGTGCAAAAGCTGGCCACTTCGGCGCCTTTGTCCGCCTGGCGGCGTATCCAGGAAATAAAACCGGCGTTCTCCAGCACGTAAGCGGGAATGTCGCCGCTAACGAATGCAGGTATCAGCACAAGGTCCGACTGGCTTACTTCTTCCATCGGCATGGGCAGGTACATGTCGTGGAAAGACGGCGCCTGCTCGCGGCCCTGGAGCGTTACGAGCCGGATGTCGAAAAAGGGGTAACCGGTATGTTCCTGGTAATAAAGATTCACTGTCTGAAAAACATCCAGGATGGCGGCAATACTGATGGGACGGTAATGCTGGCTGAGGATTACAGAAAGCTTTTTCATAATTAGGTGAAATGGTTTAGCAAGATACTAAAAATTTTGGCATAAATGACCCGGCAAATTGACCAACCTCCCCTCCGGAAATTCCCGCATGTCATTGTAAATTAGCAGTAAATACCCCGTTTATGCAAAAAAAGCCCGGTACCCTCATTGGGTTCGATCTCACGGTGAACGACGCCGAAACCGTCAGCCAGTTTTATCACAAAGTGATCGGTTGGGAAATTGGCGCGCAGAAGATGGGCGATTACGAAGATTATTTCATGAAGAATCCTGAAACCGGCGAGATCGTCGCCGGCGTTTGTCATGCGCGCGGCATCAACAAAGACCTTCCGCCCGTTTGGCTGGCGTATGTCCAGGTAGCAGACCTCGACGCCAGTCTCGCGCAGGTGGAAAAGCTCGGTGGGAAGATCATGAGCGAAAAAAGGAAAGCCGGCGAAATGGGCCGCTATGTGCTTGTGCAGGACCCTGCGGGCGCTTACCTGATGTTGTGGGAATAACTGCTTATCATCGCCATACTTCACCTGAAGCAAGGCCGCGGAATACCGTGGCCTTTTATTTTATGTTCCGGGCGTTCTGTTAAATTCATGGCCGCAATACGGGCAATGGGTAAGCGCCGCCTGTTGTACGCCGCGGGCGCCGCAGGCCGGGCAGTTCCGGTTCGGGGGAAGGGGTTGCTCACCGGTTGCGGGGCCAAGTTTCAGCTTGTCGATAATATCCAGCGGTTTGTTTTTGTTCTTGTCTTCTGTCATACCATACGTTTTCTATTGTTTCTTAAATTCTGCTGTCGATTTTGGAAAAACTGCTGTCTGAATTAACGGAGATAAATATAATAAAAATACATAAAATGAAAAATTGCGGGAGCGGGAAATAAAAAACCATCCTGCGGTTTGCGGAGGCGGTTGTATTTTTTAATGGACTTTTCGCCAATACTGATGTTTTTAGTTAATTGACAAAGAATTACAGAGTGGAAAAATTATTTTAACTGAGGAAAAAAAACGTTTACAGGTAAGAC
>JBQCFV010000009.1:0-18071 GCA_051958695.1 Chitinophaga sp.
CGCAATATTTTTGAGAACAACGACGTGGAATTTTTCCTCCAGGAAGGCAGCCTGTACGACGATATCTGTTTCCGGTACGTGGAAATCGCCAATACAAAAGCGTTTTCCAACACTTACCGCCTCCACACCGCACTGGTGCCCGTCCATTTTAATTTCGACCTGCGCATCAAACCTTCCAAACCTATTCCCCCGGGCCTGGAAGATAACATGGTGATCGTCCGGAAAGGCGCAGGGGAAAGCGTTTCAGCCGCAGTGCCGGACGACGGCTGGTACAAAGGCAGCTTCCGCGACCTGGGCGATTTTTATCTCACCGCAGATACCATTGACCCGCGCGTGACAGCCCTGGGCGGCATAAAAGCGCATGCAAACCTGTCGAAAGCAAAAAGGATCGCGTTTTCGATGCACGATGCCAGCGGCATCAAAACCTACCGTGCGGAATTAGACGGAAAATGGTTGCGGTTATCGCGAAAAAGTAATGTACTTTCTTATAACTTTGATGAACATTGTCCGCCCGGCAATCACACACTGACGTTGACCGTGACCGACATTGCAAACAATCAAACCACATATACTTTACCGTTTAAACGCTAGTAAAACCATGACGCACCTCAAAGAAGGGGACATAGCCCCCGCATTTGCCGCCCTGGACCAGCATGGCAATACCGTTTCGCTGGCCGACTTTAAAGGAAAAAAAGTGATCCTCTATTTTTACCCTCACGACATGACCCCCGGTTGCACCACGCAGTCGTGCAATCTCAGGGACCACTATTCGCAGCTGTTGAGAAGGGGCTATGCAGTGATAGGCGTAAGCGAGGACGATCAGAAGAGCCACAAAAAATTCGCGGAAAAATACGAGCTGCCTTTCCCGCTGCTGGTGGACGAGAGTCACGCCATCCTCAGCGATTACGGCGTTTGGGGCGAGAAAACCTTTATGGGCCGCACTTACGACGGCACGCACCGCACTACTTTCCTGATAGACGAGGAAGGGAATATCGCGCACATTATTCATAAACCCGACAATGGTGATCACGCACGCGAGATCATTGAATTGTGGGAAGGAAAGACCGAAGGCTGGGAACCGGTTGAAAGGCCGGAAGACCCGCGCGCAGAAGCAGAACCGGCTGAAGAGGAAGACGGTGTAGAGGTGGAAATGGATATTGTGGATGAGGAGGAGGATGAGCCGGTTGAGGAGGAAATTGTAGTGCCGGAAGTGAAGGTTGAAACCGTGAAAGTGAAAACCGCTGCCAAGGCTGCGCCTAAGGCGAAAAAAGCAACGAAGGCTGCTGCCGGGGTTGCTCCTAAAGCGAAGACGAAAACCGCAACAAAGACTGCACCCAAAGCGAAAACGGCTGCCAAGGCCGCGCCGAAGGCCAAAGCCAAGGCTGCGCCAAAGAAAAAAGCTGCTGCGAAAACCGCAGTGAAAGCCAAAACTGCTTCCAAGGCAAAAGCAGCCCCAAAAGCAAAAGTTGCGTCAAAAGCTAAAACAGCTGTAAAAGCGAAGCCCGCAAAGAAAGCGGCGGCTAAAAAGGCCGTTGCGCCTAAAGCAAAGACAGCGGTGAAAAAGAAAGTAGCGGCCAAGGCAAAAACGGCGGTGAAAAAGAAGGTAGCATCCAAAGCAAAAACCAAAGTGGCACCGAAAGCCAAGGCGAAAGCAGCTCCCAAAGCGAAGGCTGTTGCGAAAAAGAAAGCAGCGTCGAAAACGAAAGCCGCGTCGAAGACAAAAGCCAGGACCGCGGTGAAGGCGAAACCGGCATCAAAAGCGAAGAAGGCTGCTGCGAAAGCAAAGGTTGCTCCTAAAGCAAAAGCGAAAACTGCGGCAAAGGCCAAAGCAGCGTCCAAAGCGAAGGCAAAGAAACGCTGAATAAATTTTTAAGGAATGAACATAGCCGTCCCGTTGGGGGCGGCTTTTTTATTGGTGGTATATAATATAATTGGTGGGTAGACTGCTTGTTGAAGGTGTTAACACCTTCCTGGTGCATGTTGCGCCGTGCCGGTTAATTGTTTGGTAAATTGTTTTTGAAGGTGTTAACACCTTCCTGCAAAAAACAGTAGTCGCATCTACTCAGTATATTTTATTAACCCAATGGTTTGCTTTATTTTCGCCCCCACTTTCACTTTTCATTAGAAAAGTGTTTCCTCTCGCCAATTAGCAAAAAGACATTTGAGCCTCCCCAAAGACAACATAATAAATCCTGCCAAACAAGGTTCAAATTGAATAAAGGTGGGGTATTGCTTTTTCAGTATCAAAATTTATTTACTGTAGCACTCAAATAAAAACAATTAACCGCAAGACAATGGCTAAAAAGAGAGAAATAAAAGTGAACGATAATGTTATTTCCGTGGCTGAATATAATAATGTGGACTACATTTCTCTCACCGATATGGTAAGAGGACTGCCAAATAGTAATATTGTTATTGGGAACTGGCTTAGGAAAAAAGATACTATTGAATATTTAGGCTTGTGGGAGCAGCTTTATAACCCAAATTTTAAACTCATCGAATTCGATGAGTTTAAAAATGAAGCCGGAACAAACCGCTTTGCATTATCTCCGCAGCAATGGGTTGAAAAAACAAATGCAATGGGAATCGTTTCAAAATCAGGGAGATATGGAGGGACATATGCACATAAGGATATTGCTTTTGAGTTTGCGGCCTGGATTAGTCCTTCTTTCAAATTATATCTTATAAAGGAATTTCAGCGGCTGAAAGAAGTTGAAAGTAATACACATCACCTGGAATGGAATTTTCGAAGGAGCCTGGCAGCTACAAACTATAGGATCCATACTGATGCCATAAAGGAAAAGCTCATTCCTTGGGGAGACACCCCTCAGAAACATGACGTTTACATTTATGCGGAAGAAGCTGACCTGATAAATTTAGCTTTATTCGGTCTAACTGCGAGGCAATGGAAAGAGCAATATCCTGAAGAAGCATATGAGTGTAAGACGATAAGAGATTGGGCCGATACTCATCGCCTTATCGTTCTGTCAAATCTCGAAAATCTTAATGCTGTCTGGATCAGGCAGGGGATCGGTAAAAAAGAAAGATATGAAATGATGAGGGAAGCGGCTATTCATCAATTGGCAGCGCTTCAAAGATATTTAGTTGACCCTTCAACCATTGAGAGCCCGAACAAGAAGAAATTATTACCAGGTAATACTAACTGACACCCCAAAAAAAGGCCGTCCCTCCCGGAACGGCCTCTTCGTATATAAAACAGTTGGCTGTCGTTATCGCTTCTGACGCTGTTTACGGAAGATATTACCCGTTTTGAACTTGTTGCCTTCAGGGCTGCCCACACGGTCCATCGCGCAGCGGAAACCTACCGTGTTCGTCGCCATGTCTTCCTGCATGAAGCGGCGGTTGCCCGGTGAAAGCCAGTATGCGCGGTCGTTCCAGCTGCCGCCTTTGATCACGCGGGATTTGTCGTTGATCAGCGAGGTTACGCCGTAGCCGTATTCCACCAGGGAAAGGCTGTCGCCATCGAGATAATTGATCACGTCGCCTTTCTGGTAGTTCAGGCGGCTGGCTGATTCCTCGTCGGTTACGTCACGCATTTTCAGCGCGCCCAGGCTGTCTTTCTCGAATTCTTTTTCAGCATTCTGGTATACCGTCTGGAACTTGTTACCACGGAAGTAGTTGAAGTCGTCGCCGTCGATGGTGGTCAGCGGGCGGTAAACGTCGTTCACCCACTCGCTTACGTTGCCGGACATGTTATAGATGCCGAACGTGTTCGGGAAATAAGACTGAACAGGCCCGGGGATGGATGCACGGTCGTTCAGACCGCCGGCCATACCCATGTTGTCGCCGGAGCCGCGTTTGAAGTTCGCCAGGAACTGGCCCTGCCAGTTGCCGCGGCGGATGTCGCGCAGGCCGCTGTTATTGGTGCCCCAGGAATAGATCTGTTTGTTCATGATCAGCTCTTCACCGCGTTTGCCTTCTTTTTTGGAAGGGTTCGGGTTCTGGCCGATATAACCGAGCGCGGCATATTCCCATTCCGCTTCGGTCGGAAGGCGGTAGGCGGGAAGCATGATGCCGTCCTCGAACTGCGCGCCGCGGGGCGAGCCGTCGGGATTGCTGAATTGTTTTTTGGCGCTTTTGCTCATTTTACCGGGAGTGCCTTCGTAAAGACCGGCCATGTAAGACTTGCTGTCGAATGTATTATCGTCCGCCTGGTTCATGATATCTGCCTTTGACAGCAGGCCGGCGTCCATCAGCAGCTTTTCGTTCACACGGTTGGAGCGCCATTTGGCGTAATCCGTCGCCTGCCTCCAGGTAACGCCCACCACCGGGTAGTCGTTATACGCGGGATGGCGGAAATAATATTCCACCAGCGGCTCGTTGTACGCCAGCTCGCTGCGCCATACCAGTGTATCGGGCAGCGCGTTGCGGTATACGTCGGGGAAAGATTCGCCGTACATGCGGGTAAGCCAGTACAGATACTCGCGGTAGTTCACGTTGGAAACCTCGCTTTCGTCTATATAAAAGGAGGAAACCGTGATACGGCGTGGTATATTGTTCCAGTCCATCATTACGTCCTGCTCGGTAGCGCCCATGGCGAAAGTACCGCCCTGAACGAATACAAGACCGGGACCGGTGAATTGGTCCTTGCTTTTGGCGACGGAAAAACCACCCATTTTCGGGTCGTTATAATTCCAGCCGGTAGCGGAAGAAGCCTCTTTCTTCTTCCCGAAGAGGCCGCCGCCGTTCTTACTGCAGGCCGTCATGGACAACATCACACCGGTGCCCATAACAATCAAGGATAAGGAGGTTAATCTGCGCATGCGATAACAGCTTTTGATCGATACAATTTAGGTATTCAATTAGGTAAACGCAAATGTAATTCTTTTTATTTTATAACAAAATTAATTAATCTGTAATGTAATAACCCTAAAAGTTTACCGGGCAGCCTCCCGGGTTGCGAAATCCCTTGTAAAACGTTAGGTTTGTGTGGAATACAAACCCTGTCCATTTCTTTATGAACCGCTCCCGCTTTGCCTTTTGCGCTATCCTTTGCCTGCTTTGGGGGGCCGGCAGGGTCGCGGGCCAGCGTACTTACGCCTCCCGCTCGGTGCTGGCGGACGGCAGCTGGTACAAGATCGCGGTAAAAGAAGCTGGTATTTACAAGTTAAACGTCGCGCAATTGAACGCCATGGGCATTTCCACGGCCAACCTGGCTTCCGGCTCCATCAGGCTGTTCGGCAACGGCGGGGCGATGCTCCCGGAGGACAATGCCGTGCCGCGGCCCGATGATCTTCAGCAAAACGCCATTTTTGTGGAAGACGGCGGGGACGGTATTTTTAACGGGAACGACTACCTGTTATTTTACGCTCCCGGTCCTCACCGCTGGCGCCGCGATGGAAGCGGGTATTACCACGAATACAATATCTATTCTGATTCAGCCTGCTATTTTCTGAATATCGCTCCCGGGGGATGGAGGATCGCTTCCGACCCGGCTATGCCGGCGGCCACCACCACGGTCGGCGCGTATGATTTTCATGCTTTTTATGAGGAAGACGAAACGAATATCCTTTCCAGCGGCAAACAGTGGCTCGGCGGGCTTTTCAGCACGGCGCCCGGCGGTACTGCGGAAAGAAGTTACCGCCTCCCGGCATCTGCCGGGCTCACGGACGCTTCCCTGCGCATCCGGCTGGCCGCCCGCAGCACTTCCGGCGCGCGTTTCGACCTGGCGCTCAACGGCAGCGCAATAAAGTCCTTTCTGCCGCCGCCGGTGAACGGCAACATCTTTGATACGTACGCCAGCACCGTCACCGAGCGCCTTACGGTAACGGGCGGCGGCAATTTTACGCTGAAATTCACCGGCAATTCGAGCGCGCAGGGTTGGCTGGACTTTCTCGCCATCGAAGGCCGCTGTCCGCTGGCGCTTCCCGCAGAAGGCGCATTGCTCTTCCGCGACGCGCAAAGCACGGGCGCCGGGCAAACCGCCGGTTTCGAGCTGACTAACGGTACCGCGCAAACGATCGTATGGGACGTTACCGACCCGCAACGCCCGGTAAAGCTGCAAACTTCGCTCACGGGCAACATATTGCGCTTTTCGCGGGACGCATCGGTACGCCGCGAATACGCCGCTTTTCAGCCTGCCGGTCTTCCCGCCCCGCAATACATCGGCCCTGTAGCCAACCAGGACCTGCATGGTTTCCCGGCTGCGGATATGCTCATCATCTCCCCGCCCGGTTTTCTTCCCACCGCCAACCGCCTCGCCGGCTGGCACCGCGAAACCCATGCCCTGAAAGTAAACGTAGCCGCCACACCGCTGATCTGGAACGAGTTCGGCTCCGGCACCGGCGATCCTACTGCGCTGCGCGATTTCCTGAAAATGCAGTTCGACCGCGGCGGCCTGAAATACGTGCTGCTGCTTGGCCGCGCTTCGTACGATTATAAAGACCGGCTGCCGGACAACACCAACTTCGTGCCCACCTGGCAAAGCGACAATTCCCTGCACGGCATCAATAGTTATATGACCGACGACTTTTTTGGTTTTCTCGGCGATGCGGACGATATCAACGGCACCGGCGCGCTGCTGGATGTAGCGGTTGGCCGCCTCCCGGTGAGAACTGCTGCCGAAGCGGACGCCGTCGTGAATAAAATAATGGGATACGGTACGCCCGCAGGTTTTGGACCCTGGCGGCAGGAAATGACCTTTGTGGCGGACGACGAGGACGGCAATCTTCATCTCGAAGACGCGGAAACCGTGAGCGGAGTGATAACGCAGGAAGAATCCGCCTTCAACGTAGGCAAACTCTACCTCGATGCTTTCCCGCAAGTGGCCACTTCCGCCGGAAGCCGCTACCCCGCAGTGAATGAGGCCATCCGCCAACGCATGTACAACGGCAACCTGGTATGGAACTATACGGGTCACGGCAGCTTTAACAGGCTTGCCGAAGAAGCGGTGCTCGACGAAGATGCTATCGGCAGCTGGCAGAATGCGGGCAAGCTCCCGCTGATGGTGACCGCCACCTGCGACTTCGCGCCGTTTGACAACCCTGCCTTTCATTCCCTCGGCGAAAAGCTGCTGACGCGCGAAAACGGCGGCGCCAGCGCGTTGATGACCACCACCCGCGCGGTATTCGCTTATTCCAATCTCGTGATGAACGCCAATTATTTCCGGCGGGCCTTCAGTCCCGGCGCGGGCGGTAAAATGCCGACCCTCGGGGAAGGCGCCATGCTGGCGAAGAACGACACCTACGCGCAGAACGGCGATGTGATCAATAACCGGAAATTCCAGCTGCTGGGCGATCCCGCCATGACGCTGGCTTTCCCCAAATGGCGGGTGAACACCGATTCGCTGAACGGGCGGGCGATACAGCCCGGCGATACGCTCAAAGCATTGGGAAAATATACGTTATCCGGCAGCGTGCGCGACGGTGCGGGCAACCTGCAAAGCGGTTACAACGGTTCGCTGGAAGTAACGGTATACGACAAACCGGCTTCCCGCACCACGCGGGGCAACGATCCCGGCAGCACGCCCGTCGCTTTTTCGGTACAGGACAGGATACTGTTCCGCGGGAAGGATACGGTAATGAACGGGCGTTTCAGTTTTACGTTTGTGGTGCCGAAAGACATGAGCCAGGCGGACGGCAATGCCCGCATCAGCTACTATACCAGCAAAGCAACGGAAGACGGTGGCGGCTTTTACGACCGCCTCGCCGCCAATGGTACCGCGCCCGATGCGCCGGAAGACAATGAAGGCCCGGCCGTCAGCGCCTGGATGAACGACCGCGGCTTCTCCAATGGAGACCTCACCAACGAAGATCCCCTGCTGCTCGTCCACCTCAGCGACCCCGGCGGCATCAACGCCACCGGCAACGGCATCGGCCACGATATTACAGCCATCCTCGACGACAGCACGCAGTTCTTCATCCTCAACGGGTTCTACGAAGCGGCCGCAGGTGACTACCGGCAGTGCGACATCCGTTTCCCCATGGCCGGCCTCAGCCCCGGGGAGCATACCCTTACCATCCGCGCCTGGGACGGCTACAATAATTCCACCACCATTAACATCCATTTTACAGTTACGCCAAAAGCCTCGCTGGCAGTGGAAAAGGTGGGCAACTACCCCAATCCTTTCCGCGGCAGCACCCGTTTTATCTTTTATCATAACCAGCAAGGGGCTGATGTTGATGTGGTTATACGTATCTTTACAGCCGCCGGACAACAAGTGAGCACTATCCGGCGTACAATAAACACGGAAAATGGCCGTTATGATGGCGTCTCCTGGAACGGGACGACCGACGCAGGATCGAGAGTGACCCCTGGCATCTACTTTTATCAAATCGTGGTAAAGGGTAAAAACAATTCTCAGAAAGTATTCGGAGGGCAACTTATATTATTATAATGTATAGATTAAAAATTGACTATATTTGAAATATAAATATTATACGTTCGCACCCTTTCCTTGGTTTTAATAAATTAGACATTATTTTTACGTTTAAGCTAACTACTAACTAAATATAGTATTGCATGTTTTCCAGGATAACGACAGTTGTTATTTGCATTTTCTCCCTGTTCCTATGCCAGCGTTCCTACGCTCAGTTGGACCCTCCGACGCCGGTAGATGGCAGGTCAAATGTAATCAGCACGGCTGTTCCCTTTTTAAGAATATCCCCCGATGCCCGCAGCGGCGCGCTCGGTGATGCCGGCATCGCCATTTCGCCCGACGCCAACTCGGTATACTGGAACCTTTCCAAAATTCCTTTCGCCACCAAAAAATCCGGGGTGGCCGTTACGTACACACCCTGGCTGAAAGAGCTCGTGAACGACGTGTTCCTGGCACAAGTCGCGGGCTATACCCAGCTTGACGAATTGCAGTCCATCGGCGGCTCCCTCCGTTATTTTTCCCTCGGCGACATCGAGTTCAGGAACAGCAACGGCCAGTTCGACGGCAACTTCCGTCCCCGCGAATGGGCCTTTGACGCAGGCTACGCCCGCAAACTCAGCGACAACTGGAGTATGGCGGTAGCGCTCCGTTATATTCATTCCAGCCTCGCTTCCGGCACTATCGGCAATCAGCCCATCAAGCCCGGCCGTTCCGTGGCCGCCGACCTGTCCGGTTTTTATACCAAAGACTTCGAAAACAACAACGGCGCGTATAACAATTTCAGCTTCGGCTTCGCCGTCACCAATATCGGTCAGAAGATCTCTTACACGCAGTCCGCGCAAAAAGATTTCATTCCCACCAACCTCGGCGTAGGCGCCGCATACACCATTGGCCTCGACGAATACAACAAGGTGACCTTCACCCTCGACGTGAACAAGCTGCTGGTGCCCACCCCGCAATACCAGGGAGACACCATGCTGGTATACCCTGACAAAAGCGTGCTGGAAGGCATCTTCTCTTCCTTTGGCGACGCGCCGGGCGGGTTCAAGGAAGAAATGCACGAGCTGATGTATTCCGTGGGCGGCGAATACTGGTACAACGACCTGTTTGCCGTACGCGCCGGTTATTACAACGAGCACGCCACCAAAGGCAACCGCAAATATTTTACGGCGGGCGTAGGTCTCAAGTACAACATCTTCGGGCTCAACTTTTCATACCTCGTGCCCTCCGGTACGGGCATACAGCGCAACCCGCTGTCGAACACCCTGCGCTTTACGCTCAGCTTCGACATCGGCGCCAATGAGGAATAGAACGTATATTTGCATATAACAACAGTTGAATAAATCCTCCGCAGTGAAGGGGGATTTATTATTTTACGGGTCTGCTAAATAAACATTATGACTAAGCTAAGGATCGGGTTAGGGGTGGATTTTCATCAATTGGTGCCGGACAGGGACTTCTGGCTGGGCGGCGTGCTGGTGCCGCATACCAAAGGCGCGCTGGGCCATAGCGACGCGGACGTGCTGCTGCATGCCATCTGCGACGCGATGCTGGGCGCCGCAAGCCTCGGCGATATCGGGCTGCACTTCCCGGATACGGACCAGGCGTACAAAAACATCGACAGCAAAATACTGCTTGCACGCACCCGTGAGCTGATCGCGCAGAAAGGTTACAGCGTGGTGAACGTGGACGCTTCGCTTTGCCTGCAGGCGCCCAAGATCAAACCGTACGTGCCCGCCATGCAGGAAGTGATCGCGCAGCACCTCGGCGTAACCGTAGAAGACGTGTCCATCAAAGCGACCACCACCGAGCAGCTCGGCTTCGTGGGCCGCGAAGAAGGCGTGGTGGCCTATGCCACCGTGCTGCTGGAAAAGCAATAAATGCATTTATAGATAACTGATTACCTTTGTTCAATGGCCAATATCCAGGTAAAAATCATTAACCGCTCGGCAAACCCTTTGCCCTCGTACGCCACGGCAGACGCCGCCGGCATGGACCTTCGCGCGAACCTCGAAACGGCGCTCACGCTGCAACCGCTGGAACGCACGCTGGTGCCTACCGGTCTTTTTATGGAACTGCCCGCAGGCTTTGAAGCGCAGGTGCGCCCGCGCAGCGGTCTCGCCATCAAGCAGGGCCTCACATTGCTGAATACCCCTGGCACGATAGATGCAGATTACAGAGGGGAGATCAAAGTAATAATGATCAATTTGTCAAACGAACCGCAGACCATACAGCACGGCGACCGCATCGCGCAGATGGTGATCGCGCCTTTTGTACAGGCAACGCTGGCCGAAGTGCCCGAGCTGTCTGACACGGCCAGGGGCGCAGGCGGTTTCGGCCATACCGGAAAATCCTGAACATGCGTCTTACCGGAATATTCATAGCTGTCGCCGCGAGCCTGGTAGCCGCGTCTTGTGGGAACACGCGAAAGATCGTTTCCACACCCGGCCCCCTGCAAATGGAGATCATGGCGCAGCGGGCGGACAGCCTGTTCTTCGCCGCGCAGCGCTCCAAAATGCTCGGCGATTATAAAACGGCCATTACGCAATATTCCGATTACATCCGTCTCAACCGCAACAACGCTACCGTTTATTACGAGCTGAGCCGCCTCTTTCTCGAAGTGCGCAACCCACAATACGCGCTGGGCTTCGCACGCCGCGCCGCCGCTATGGACACATCCAACAAATGGTTCCAGATGGCGCTGGCAGACGCGTTTTCAGTGAACGGCATGTTCGACAGCGCCGCCGTGGTGTACGGCCGCCTCAGCAAACAAAGCCCGCTGGACGACGAGCTGCTTTTCAACAAAGGCGTTTCGCTTTCCAAAGCCGAAAACTATTCCGAAGCCCTCGAAGTGCTCGACACGCTGGAAGCCAGGGTAGGCGTGGCGGAAGAGATCATTTTCCAGAAGCAGCGCATTTATTCCCGGCTCGGCATGGTAGACGAAGCGGCGGGCGAAGTGCGGCGGCTGATCGCGCAGCAGCCTGATGAGCTCCGCTACTGGGGACTGCTGGCAGAGATCTACGATGCGGCCGAACGCACCGGCGAAGCCCGCGCCGTGTACGACACCATCCTCACCATGGACCCGCAGCACCCGCGCGCGCTGATCGCCATCGCGAACTTTGAAAAAAAGAACGGCAACGAACCGCAATACCGCGCATACCTTATCAAAGCATTCAGCAATCCCGGTTACACGATCGACGAAAAAGTGTCTTTCGTATACCCATACCTGCAAATGGTGGAAACCGACACCACCAAACGCGCCGAAGGCATCCTGCTTACAAAGATGATCGTGGACGCACATCCCGGTGAGGCGAAAGCCTACGCCCTGCGGGCGGACATGTTCTCCCAGTCGGACATGCCCGACAGCGCCATCGTGAACTACGACAAAGCCCTCGCGCTGGACAGCACGCGCTTCAGCGTATGGTACCAGCTGATGTGGCTGTACGCCCGCGCCGACCGTTCCGATTCCCTGCTGCGCGTCAGCGAGCATGTGATCGGCCAGTTCCCGAAAGAGTTCATGGGTTATTATTTCAACGGTCTCGCCAACTATTTCAAACAACGTCACGCCGCCGCCGCCCGCTCGCTCAACACCGCGCTGGCCATCGGGGGAGAAAAACGTTTTGTGGGCGATGTGTACGCATTGCTTGGAGACACCTATCACGCCAGCGGTATGCACGCCAGCAGCGACAGCTGTTACGACATCGTGCTCACGCTGCGGCCGAAGGATCATATCGTGATGAACAACTACAGCTACTATCTTTCCATGCGCGGGGAAAAGCTCGAAAAGGCCGAGCAGCTCAGCCGCCGTTCGCTGGAGCTGAAGCCCGAAAGCCCTACGTACATGGACACCTACGCGTGGATACTTTTCCGCCTCGGGCGGTACAAAGAAGCGCGCATGTGGATCGAGAAAGCATTGCAAAACCCGGAAGCGCAGGAAGACCCGGACGTGCTGGAGCATTACGGGGATATTCTTTTCAACCTGAACGAAAAAGAAAAAGCCGTTCAGTACTGGCAGATGGCAAAGGCCAGGGGCGCCAACTCCCACGGCCTCGCCAGGAAGATCGCCGAAAAACGTTACATCAGGAACATGGACCGCTGAGTGGCCGCGCTCAACGGGAACCGTCAAAACATTATACGCAAAAATGAAGCAAACACTACAGCTTGTTATATGTCTGGTTAGCCTGGCCCTGTTCAGCTGCCGCTCTACGAAGATCACACGCGCCACCTTCCCTTCAGACACTACGGGAGCGCGCCCCGGCGGTTCGCCCGGCGGCACCGACCTGGCGCTCGCCCGCAGCATCCTCGAAAAAGTGAATGCCAACCGCCTGGAGTACAGGACCTTTTCCGCCGAAATGAAAATGGATTATGAAGACGACAAGGGTAAAAAAATGAACAACCTTGGCGTAAACGTGCGCATGCAGTACGACAGCGTGATATGGATACGCGTATCCGGCCCGCTCAACGTGGAAGGCGCGCGCATACTCGTAACAAAAGACAGCATCAAGATCATCAACAAGATGGAAAATACCGTTACCCTCCGCAGCGTAAGCGAAGGCAAAGAGCTGCTGAAAATGGACCTCAGCCTCTCCGCCCTGCAGGACCTGATCGTGGGCAACCCCGTTTTCCTCTCCGATTCCATCAGCCATATCGTATCTACTCCGTCCATCATTTCTTTCGCTTCATTGCAACCGGGGCTGGAAAGCATGTTCAACGTATTTGCGGACGACTTCCTCATACAGCAATGCAAGATCACGGAAAAGGACAGCGCAAAGGAATCGCCCCGCGTGGTAGAGCTTACCTACGGCGATCACAAACCGGTGGCCGGGAAAAAAATGGCCTTCCAGCGGAAGATCTACGTGGAGGAAAAGAACGTCGTGAAAGTGGCGCTCGATTTCAGGAAAATGGAGCTCGACAAAACGCTCACTTTCCCCTTTACCATTCCTCCATCCTACACCCGTCAGTAAACAATTTCGTTGTATATTTAACGTTATAATCATCACTAAATAGCAATATGGTGCAATTGAAAAAGTTTATCCCTCTTTTGTTGTTGGCGCTCATGCCCCTTTTCCTGCATGCGCAAAGTAACCAACCTTCGCGGGAAGAACTGGAGAAGAGAAAGCGCGAGCTGCAGAAAGAAATGGACGAGGCGCAGGCTATTTTGAAAGAAACGAAAAAATCAAGCAAGGAAAGCCTAGCGCAGCTGCGTGCGCTCCGCAACAAAATAAACGTGCGCAGCAAAATGATCCGCAACATCAACGACGAGATCAGGCTGATCAACAGCGACATCAACAACGCCCGGCGTGATGTAAAAACCCTGCAAAACGATCTCGATACCCTCAAGGCGCAATACGCCCAGCTGATCGTGGCCGCGTATAAGAACCGCAGCTCCTATGCCTTGCTGAACTTTATTTTTTCGGCGGACAGCTTCAACGAAGCCGTAAAACGTTATCAATATCTCAAACAATACCGCAACTTCCGCCGCCGCCAGGCCGATAATATTATCGAAACGCAGGCGCAGCTGGAACAGAAAGTAAAGAACCTCCAGGCCCAGCGCATCAAACGTTCCTCTACGCTAAAAACCGAACAGCAGGAACGCACCACCCTTGAAAAAGACCGCAAGGAAAAAGACCAGGTGGTGGCCAAGCTGAAAGGCCGCGAGAAAGAGCTGATGGCCGACATCAGGGAGAAACAGAAAGACCAGAAAAAGATACAGGACCTGATCCGCGCCGTTATCCGCAAAGAGATAGCCGCCGCGCGTAAAAAGGCGGAAGCCGAGGAAGCAGCCCGCAAAAAGGCCGCCGAAGCGGAACGCAAGCGGAAAGAAGCCGAAAGGCAGCGCGCGCTGGCCGCCGCCAAAGCAACCGGCGCTCCCGCTACGCCAAACAACGCCACTGCCGCCGCTTCGCAGCCCGCAGCGCCCACGCCGCCGCCAAAACCGGAGCCGGAGGAAGAAAAACCCTCACGTGTATATAACGTGCTGGAAGCCTCTCCCGAAGCCGTTGCGCTGTCGGAAAAATTTGAGGACAACCAGGGCAAACTTCCCTGGCCTGTTGAATCGGGCATGATCATCGGCTGGTTCGGCCTGCAGAAGAACCCCGACATCAAAATACAGGAAAACAACGACGGCATGATATTCGCCACCCGCAAAGGCGGCAACGTGAAAGCCATTTTTGAAGGGGAAGTGAGAGTGGTGATGGCGATCCCCGGCGGCGGTTATTCCATCCTCGTAAAACACGGCCAGTACTTTACCAACTACGTGGGCCTGCAGACCTTCACCGTAAAATCCGGCCAGAACATTCATACCGGCCAGGTGATCGGCACTGCCAAACCGAACGAAGAGGAAAGCGCGGGAACGGTGGAAGTGCAGATCTACAAGCTCGACAAATTGCAGAACGCCAACCGCTGGATCAAGCAGCGATAGAAAAAAATATGCAGGCAAAAGGGCTATATCGGTGTCGATATAGCCCTTTGTAATTGGATCATTCGGCGATACGCAGAATATCTGCCAGAAAAGAGCTGCATCATTTGTCGATATAGCGCCCTTTTCCAATTCGATCCAATACGATACGCAGAATATCCACGAAAACGGGCTATATCATTTACCGATATAGCCCGTTTTTATGTGCGGGATTCCCGCTCTGCAAATGTTTTTTTATTTAACCAGCGCCTGCTGCATCACATTATCGTACAACGCTTCGTACTGCGGGATAATGTTGTCGATATGGAACCGTAAGGCCTGTTCCAGCGCGCCTTTGCGCAGCTGCGCCAGCAGGCTCTCATCCTTCAGGATGCTGATGGCGTGCGCCGCCATCTGGTCCACGTCGCCCACGGGGCTGCAATAACCGGTCACCCCGTCGATATTGATCTCGGGCAGGCCGCCCGCGTTGGAGCTGAGCACCGGCACCTGCGAAGCCATCGCTTCCAGCGCGGCGAGGCCAAAGCTCTCGTATTCCGAAGGCAGCAGGAACAGGTCGCTCACGGACATCACGTCTTCCAGCTGCTCCTGTTTCCCTACAAAACGGATATCGTCGCAAAGCCCCAGCTCGCGGCAAAGGCATTCGATGGACGGCCTGTCAGGCCCGTCGCCCACCAGCAGCAGCTTTGCGGGCATCACGTCGCGCACCTGGCGGAACACTTTCACCACGTCCGGCACGCGTTTCACCTTGCGGAAGTTGGACACGTGCAGCAAAATTTTCTCACCATTCGGCGCAATGGCCTGGCGGAAATGCGGAAGATCTTTCCGCGCAAAACGCGCCGTGTCCACAAAGTTGTAGATCACCGAAATATCTTTTTCGATGGGGAACGATTTGTACGTTTCCTCGCGCAGGTTGTGCGATCCCGCGGTACGGGCGTCCGATTCGTTGATCGAGAACGTAACGACGGGGGCGTAGGTTTTATCCTTGCCTACCAGCGTTATGTCCGTTCCGTGAAGAGTGGTGATGAAAGGTATATACCTGCCGTGCTTGGCCACGATCTGCTGCGCCATATATGCCGTGGAGGCGTGGGGAATGGCATAGTGTACGTGTAAAAGGTCTAATTTCTGGTTCAGGATCACGTCTACCATCGTGCTGCTAAGCGCGCTTTCATACGGAGGAAAGTCGAACAGCGGATATGTAGGAACCTGTACTTCGTGATAAAATATGTTGGCGTGAAAGCCATTGAGGCGGACGGGCTGCTGGTAGGTGATAAAATGTACCATATGCCCCTTGTCCGCCAGCGCTTTCCCCAGTTCTGTCGCCAACACACCGCTACCCCCGTAAGTAGGGTAGCAAACTATTCCAATGCGCATCCCTGTTGTGGTTTTTATGAGTTGCTAAGTTACATATTTTAAAATTAGTTAGCTTTAAAGCCAAAATCTGAATCCGTACAATGAGAAAGCCGATCTTAGTTCTCCTGGCCTGCTGCGCCGCGCAGCTCTCCTTCGCGCAGGAGAACGATTCCGTTACCATCCGCCGCCTGGCGAACGAAGTACTTACCCATAGCCAGGCTTATGAAAACCTCCGTGTGCTTACCAAAACCATCGGCGGCCGCCTGGCCGGCAGCCCGCAGATGGTGAAGGCCGAAAAATGGGGCGAGGCTGCGCTGAAAGCCGCCGGGGCGGACAAGGTGTATATGCAGGAATGTATGGTGCCGCATTGGGTGCGGGGCGAAAAGGAGCAGGCGCGCATCGTGAGCAAACGCCGCGATTATGTGGCGCCGCTGAACGTGATAGCGCTCGGCAATTCCGTGGGCACCGGCGACAAAGGCGTTACCGCGCCGGTAATGGAAGTAGGCACCTTCGACGAGCTGGAAGCAAAGAAAGACCAGGTGAAAGGGAAGATCGTGTTCTTCAATTATAAATTCAGGCCCGAGTTCATCAAAACCTTCCGCTCCTATGGCGACGCGGTGCTGTACCGCACGCGCAGCGCGAGCCGTGCGTCGAAGTACGGCGCGCTGGCGGTGGTGGTGCGTTCCATGAGCCATAGTACCGACAATCATCCGCACACCGGCGGCATGCATTACAACGATTCTTTCCCGAAGATCGCCGCGGTGGCCATCGGTCTGAAAGATGCGGAGGTGCTCAGCAAACGTATTGCCGGCGATCCTTCCATGAAGCTCTTTCTGCGCACCAATTGCCGGATGCTGCCGGACACCATCGGTCATAACGTCATCGGCGAGCTGCGCGGCAGCGAGTTCCCGGACGAATACATCACCGTCGGCGGTCACCTCGATGCCTGGGACAATACGGAAGGCGCGCACGACGACGGCACCGGCTGCGTGCAAAGCATCGAGATACTCCGTGCGTTCAAAGCCCTTGGCATCCGGCCGAAACGCACCATCCGCGTAGTATTGTTTGCCAACGAGGAGAACGGCCTGCGCGGCGGTTCCAAATATGCCGAACAAGCCAAAGCCAATAACGAAAAACATATTTTCGCCCTCGAAAGCGACGCAGGCGGCTTCACGCCCCGCGGGTTTATCATGGACATGAGCGCGGCCCAGCGCAGCAAGGTGAAAAGCTGGGCGCCGCTTTTCCTGCCTTACGGGCTATATGATTTCGACGAAGTGGGCGGCGGGGTGGACGTAAGCGTGCTGCATGACTTGCTCGGTACGCCCATGGCTGAACTTTCCCCCGATTCCCAACGTTATTTTGATATCCACCATGCCGCTTCCGATGTGTTTGAAGCCGTGAACAAGCGCGAAATGGAGCTGGGCGCCATCGGGCTGGGCGCGTTGATTTATCTCGTTGACAAATACGGTTTATAACTATGAAAAAATTTATCGTCGGCGTTGTTGCAGTGCTGCTGCTTACTTTCGGGATCTTTTTTGTGATCCGTTATTATTTTGTTTTCGGGCGCGGCACCAAGGCCGGCGAGCTGAACTTTTTTGTGGAGAAGGGATACGTCTGGAAAACCTACGAAGGCCGCCTGATCCAGAGCGGCTTCAAGCCGCAGAACCTCGGCGGCGTACAGTCCAACGAGTTCCAGTTTTCGGTGACCAGCGACAAGGTGGCCGCCCAGCTAATGGCCGCAAGCGGTAAGATACTGGAGCTGCATTACAAGGAATACCTTGGCGCGCTGCCCTGGCGCGGGTACAGTAATTATATTGTAGACAGCGTATTGTCGGTGACAGATCCGGCTACCGGGAAGAAGATAGCGTTTTAATAAATTGAGTATTTCGATAGGGAAGCCGGGTCGTTTTGCGGCCCGGCATTTTCAACCGTATAGTATGCAGTGCATTTGGAAATCATTACCCC
>JBQCFV010000010.1:0-3700 GCA_051958695.1 Chitinophaga sp.
CCGGTCTCATAACCGCCTTCGCCATACGCTTCAGCCGTGCCGATATAGCCGGGCCCGTAATCGCCGTACGCGGCCACGGCTACGAAAAGATCGGGCCTGGCGGCTTTGGCGGCCAGCTGGTATTCGATAAAACATTCGCCGGGCAAATGCACAATGCGCGCTTTGCCGATACCCAGGCTGCTCAGCCGGATCTTTTTCCCTTCTTTCGACCTTTGCAGAAACACGACTTTCGACGCATTATTCGCCACAAAAGTGCGCGTTTCCTTGTGCAGCAGCTCCCCGAGCGTTTCCAGGCTTTCCTTTGGCGGCAGCGCAACGGGCACGGTGCGCCAGGTGACGTCAGAGGGAGAGATCTTTTGTTTTACGGTCTGCCGCCATGCGCGCGCCATTCCGTCGGCGAGGCGTTCGGCGAGTATCAGGCGGTTCTCGTGCGAGCCGTCGTTGTATTTTCCGGCGGTGATGTGGCCGCCCGCGCCGTTAAAATGCAGATGCAGCGCATCGGGCACGGCCAGCTGCCGGAAAAACCGAGCAACGCCCGGAACGTCCGGGTTGGCTATGCCGGTGCGGTAATAACTTTGGGGATGAGTAGCATAATAGCTGAGCACCGCCAGCGGCTGATCCTCGTTCCAGAAGCTGATGATTGACACGATCGGGTCTATCAAACCTTCGGGATAATCCCGGACCTTCGCGCTTTTCGTAGCGGAAGTCCTTGTCACGATCACCTTTCCCGAATCGCCGACAATGCGGCGGTTGGAAGCCACTTTAAACACTTCCGCCTGCCCCAGCCCGATATGCGTAACGGGCTTCGCGTCTTTCATCGCAAGCGGCACGGCTTCGCGAAGGCGGCGGATCACTTCGCGCGCAAAAGTTCCTTCAAATCCTATCGGGTCCATGCCTTCTTTTTTCAGCCAGCGTTCGGCGCCAAAATCACAAACGGGCGCGTCGTGCTGGTGCAGCGCATGCAGCGCCACGCGGTCTGCGGTGGTGCCGGCGGCTTCTGCCAGCGCGTTGCAGAATGCGTCATAGCCGTCGTTCGCGATCCCGATCCAGTCTATGGCGCAAAGTACGATCGGCTTGCCCGCGCCGGTGATCACGATGCCTTTGGCGCGGAGGCTCTGGTCACAGCTGTTGAGCATTTTATAGAATACCAGCCAGGTGCCGGGCGGCGGCGTGGCGTCCACGTCAAAGCGGGATATCTTCAGCGTGTCTCCGGGCGCGGCTTGTGAAACGCGCGGCAGCAGCGCCGTTGCGAGAAGGATGCAGATGATGCTGAGGGTCTTTTTCATATCGATGCGAGCTTGTGCCTGTTTTCGTAAACTTTCATCACGGCGTTGATGATATCGTCCATGTCGTCCGTGCCGGCGATGAGCGGGCCGGAGCCGGGCAGCACGATCATTTCTGCGCATACCTGGTCGCAGCCAGGCATATGCGCGGCGGCTTCGCGGTATGCTTTTAATCTTGCTGCGGGGAAAAGATCCCTGTATTCGTCCAGCGCCAGTATATGATCAATCCAGGATTCGCGGTGCAGACCGTTGGGAATGTACGGGCTCAATGCAATGCCTTCCGCGGCCATGGCTTTCAGGAACTGCCGGCGGCTGGCGTTGTTGAAATGTTCTTTTTTGTAGGACATGGCGTAGTTGTAAAATCCGCCGCTTTCGGTGCCCTCGTATTGTTTTTGCGGCACGAGGCCGGGAAAGCCTTTCAGCTTTGAATTGAGGTACGCCACATTTTTGTTGCGCAGCAGGAAGCGGTCTGTCGCCGTGGGCAATTGCCCGATCAGGATGGCTGCTTCAAATTCGTTCATCCTGTTCTTTGGCCCGATGGTCACGTGTTTGCCCTTGCGGTTGGTGCCGTGGTTGTGAACGGTGTAACATCGGTCCATCAGTTGCGCATCGTTGCAGATGATGGCCCCGCCTTCGCCGCAGGCGATGGATTTGCTGGCCTGGAAGCTGAAGCAACCGAGATGACCGATAGTGCCCAGCGCCTTGCCGCGGTACCTGGCGAGCGCGGCCTGGCAGGCGTCCTCGATCACTTTCAGCCCATGTTTTTCCGCGATGGCCATGATGCTGTCCATATCGGCGGGCAAACCCATGATGTGCACGGGCATAATGGCTTTTGTGCGCGGCGTGATCTTCCGCTCCACATCGTCCGGGTCAAGCTGGTACGACTCCGGATCGAGATCGGCGAGCACGGGAAGGGCCCTGCTGGTGAGGATGGCGGATACCGTGCCGAAATCGGTGTAAGGCGAAGTGATCACTTCGTCTCCCGGGCCAATGCCGAGCGCTTCCACGCAAATGGCCAGCGCCTGCGTGCCGGAGCCCGTACCCAGACAATAACCCGCGCCGGTCATGGCGGCGAACTGTTTTTCAAAAGTAGCCACCGCGCCGTTTACCGGCGACTGTATCCTGCTCCAGATGCCGCTTTTGGTGGTCTTCACTACCTCTTCGATCATATGTTCGTCCACATGCGGCCATTTCGGCCATTTTTTGGAAGCGGGCCTTACCGGCGCTCCGCCCAATGCCGCCAGCACGCCCGCCTTTTTTGGAGGAACGGCCGGGAATGCCTGCAGGGCAGGTACGAACATGCCTGCAACGGATGCCGCGGTGAGCGTGCCGATGAACCGGCGCCGCCCGATGTCTTTACGGGTCATACGATAGCTTGTAAAGTGATCCTTCCTCACAACCGGTAACGTTACCGGGCAAATCGCTAAAAAGAGCGGGATGGCCCGCTATGACAACCATCACGTTTTCCACTCCCCTCAATAATTATAAAAACTATAATTCTCCCGCGTAATAATATCGATCGGCATAAACGTTACTTTCTTCACGGGGAAAGAGACCGCCAGGTGCTGATACAACGTCATCACTCCTTTATACGCCTGCTCCAGCGGCTTCTGGCAGATCAAAAAATCGATCACGCCTTTTTCGATATACTCGATGTTCTCGTTCACAAAATCGTACCCCATCAATATCACTTTCCTGTCCAGCTTTTCCACAAAGGCCGCCACGTTGGACACGCGGGAGTTGGTCACGAACACCACCCTGATATTGGGATGATCTTTGAACATCGCCGCCATCACTTTTTCGATGGACTTCGGATCGGTCTTGTTGATGTTGATCTTTAATATCTGGTTGTCCCAGCGGTGCGTTCTGAAATAATTCCTGAACCCTTCTTCTTTTTTGAGCAGGTGATGCTGATCATCCAGCTCTTTGGAAATATTCACGATCAGGATGCTGTCATCTTTCTCCACGAGATAGCTGATGAGATGCGCGGCCAGGCTGCCGCTGGCGTTCTGGTTCGGCCCGATGTATGCCAGGCTGCTTTCGCCGGGCAGGTCGGAATCCATCAGTACATAAGGGATGCCCAGTTTCTGGCATTTTTGCACGAACAGAACGGATTCATCCATGAACGCGGGCGCGAACAGCAAACCGTCCGGCCTCGATTTCAGCAGCAGCGCGGCCTGTTGCTGGAACGAGCTGACCGACTCCTGGTCGTAAAAAAACTTCTCCACCGTGGCGCCATACTGGCTGATCTCTGCGGACGCCATTTCGATCCCTTTCAGCGGCCCTTCCCAGAAGCTGGTCTCCTTCGACCGCACCGGGATGAGCGTGGCGATCCTGAACTGTTTGGCCAGGCTCAGGCGGCGCGCGTGGATATTGGGCTGGTAGTTCAGCTCCTTGATGATCTTCAGCACCTTTTC
>JBQCFV010000011.1:0-7475 GCA_051958695.1 Chitinophaga sp.
GCTACTCCGGCGAAGGTTTTTTTGCCACCTCAATCGATAAGGCCATCGGCCTGGCGCGGAAGAACTCCATCTGGCCGCTGCCGTTCGCTACATCCTGCTGCGGCATTGAATTTATGGCCACCATGGCCGCTCACTACGATCTTGCGCGCTTCGGTTCGGAAAGGCTGGGCTTTACGCCCCGCCAGTGCGACCTGCTGATGGTGATGGGCACCATCGCGAAAAAGATGGGCCCGGTACTGCGCCAGGTATACCTGCAAATGGCCGAGCCCCGCTGGGTGATAGCCGTGGGCGCCTGCGCCAGCAGCGGCGGTATTTTCGATACCTATTCCGTGCTGCAGGGCATCGACCAGATCATCCCGGTGGACGTATACGTGCCGGGCTGCCCGCCCCGCCCGGAAGCCATCCTCGACGGCGTAATGCGCATACAGGACCTCGTAGGCCAAGAAAGCCTGCGCCGCCGCCATTCGGAGCGTTATAAAGATCTGATGAACTCCTACGGAATAGAATAGAAACGATAATAGCTTATACATGTCTTTGACGAACGAGCATATAAAAAACAGGCTGGTTGAGAAATTCGGGGATGCGTTGACGAACTTTGAGGAATCGCATGGCGTAATGTCTTTTCACGCGCCCAAAGAGCTGAACCTTAAAGTGATGCAGTTCCTGTACGACGAAGAGGAACTGCAGTTCCGCTTCCTGTCGGACCTCACCGCCGTGCATTATCCCGATCAGAAAGGGGCCGAGCTGGCGGTGGTGTACCACCTGCACGCATTCGCGCCCAATGTGCGCCTCCGCTTTAAAGTATTTACCGACATCCAGGCGCCGCAGGTATTTACCGCGTCGCAGCTGTTTTCCAGCGCCAACTGGATGGAAAGGGAAACGTACGATTTCTTCGGGGTCGATTTTGTGGGCCATCCCAACCTCATCCGCATCCTGAACGTGGACGAAATGGATTATTTCCCCATGCGCAAGGAATTTCCGCTGGAAGACCAGAGCCGTGTGGACAAAGACGATGAAATGTTCGGCCGCGGAGGAAGCGTCGGGATCTAATTAAAACTACTATCAAGCTAGGATATGTCAGAGCAGCAACATATAAAATTACCGGAAGGCTCCATCGAGAAGCAAACCAGTACGCTCAACCTGGGCCCTACGCACCCTGCTACGCACGGTGTGTTCCAGAACATTCTGGAGATGGACGGCGAAAGGATCGTGTCTGCCACCCCCACCGTGGGTTACATTCACCGCGCATTCGAAAAGATCGCGGAACGCAGGCCGTATTACCAGATCACGCCGCTCACCGACCGCCTCAACTACTGTTCCGCCCCGATCAACAACATCGGCTGGCACCTTACGGTAGAAAAATTACTGGGCATCCAAACGCCCAAACGCGTGGATTATCTCCGCGTGATCATCATGGAGCTGGCGCGCATCACCGACCACCTGATCTGCAACTCCGTGATCGGGGTAGACAGCGGTGCGTTCACCGGCTTCCTGTACGTAATGCAGTACCGCGAGCTGGTTTACGAGATCTATGAAGAGATCTGCGGCTCCCGTCTTACTACCAACATTGGCCGTGTGGGCGGTTTTGAAAGAAATTTCACACCCGCGGCCTTCCAGAAAATAGAAAAGTTCCTTGCTGAATACCCGGCGGTGCTGAAAGAATTCGAAAACCTCTTTACGCGCAACCGCATCTTTATGGAACGTACGCAGGGCGTGGGCGGCATTTCCGCCGAAAGGGCCATGAACTACGGTTTTACCGGCCCGAACCTGCGCGCCACCGGCGTGGATTACGACGTGCGCGTGGCCAATCCGTACAGCTCTTACCAGGACTTCGAGTTCAGCATTCCCGTAGGCAGCACCGGCGACACGTACGACCGCTTCCTGGTGCGCAATGCGGAAATGTGGCAGAGCCTCAGCATCATCCGCCAGGCGATGGAAAAGGTGAAACAACTGCCGGAGCATGAATACCATGCGGACGTGCCGGCGTATTACCTGCCCGATAAAGACGACGTATATACGAAAATGGAAGCCCTCATCTATCACTTCAAGATCGTGATGGGCGAAACCGATATTTTACCGGGAGAGCTGTACAACCCCGTAGAAGGCGCGAACGGCGAACTGGGCTTCTATCTCATCAGCGATGGCGGCCGTTCTCCGTACAGATTGCATTTCCGCAGGCCGTGCTTCATCTATTACCAGGCTTATCCTGAAATGGTGAAAGGCGCGATGCTCAGCGACGCGATCATCTGTATGAGCTCGCTGAACCTGATCGCGGGAGAGCTGGACGCTTAGGGCAAAACAGTGGTCGCCTATGAAAAAAGTTCTTTGTTTTTAATATGCATAACATCCGGCGCAGGCACGCCGCCAGGTAACAAACGAAGCCGCGACCGTTATTTTTTGTGAATGCCAACGGCAGCATGCAGCAGGCGTAATTCGTACCGGCGCCGCGGATGGAATGCTATTCAAAACTGATATCGACAACAGCGTTTTTATAAATAAAGAAGTGTAAATAAATGGCCGTTCAATTTTCTGAAGAGAAGCTGAATAAAGTAAAAGAGATCATAGCGCGCTACCCGGAAGGGCGGCAGAAAAGCGCGTTGATTCCCGTGCTGCACCTGGCCCAGGAATCGTTCGGCGGCTGGCTCAGCTCTGAAACGATGGACTATGTGGCTTCGCTGCTGCAGATCACGCCCATCGAAGTGTACGAGGTGGCTACCTTCTATTCCATGTACAACCTGAAGCCGGTAGGCAAATACCTTTTCGAGGTATGCCATACGGGCCCCTGCATGGTAAGCGGGTCGGATAACATCATTGAATATATCAAGGAGAAGCTGGGGATAGAAGTAGGGGAAACCACGCCCGACGGGCTGTTTACCCTCAAAACCGTGGAATGCCTCGGCGCCTGCGGTTATGCACCGATGATGCAGCTGGGCAAGTTTTACAAGGAACACCTTACCAAAGAAAAGGTGGACCAGATCATCGCGGAGCTTCGCGCGCAGGCGAACTGACCGGTCCGGAAGAGAGCTGAAAGCTGAAGAGTGCGACGAAACGGCGGTTGAAAAGCGACCGGCCGCCGGGAGCATAAAAGGAATGGTACTGACCGAAGAGGAAAGCCGAAAGAGGAAGACAAAGTGCCGCTCCGCACAAAAAAGCCGGTTGTGCAAACACAATGCGGTCACGAAGAAAGAAACAAAACAAGTGCCGCCGAGCAATCAGCGGCAACCTTTATAAAGCGAGACAATGGGACGTAAATTATTGTTAGACAAGGCGCATATAGAAGGCATCCGGTATTACGACGTATACCGGAAGAACGGCGGTTATGCCGCTGCTGAAAAGGCCCTGAAGAGCATGAGCCCGGAACTGGTGACGGAAGAAGTGAAAAAAAGCGGTCTCCGCGGCCGCGGCGGCGCGGGCTTTCCCACGGGGCTCAAATGGAGCTTCCTGGCAAAACCGGAAGGCGTGCCCCGCTACCTTGTGTGCAACGCGGACGAATCGGAGCCCGGTACTTTCAAAGACCGCTACCTGATGGAATTTATCCCGCACCTGCTCATCGAAGGCCTGCTGATCTCCAGCTTCGCCCTCGGTGCCAACCGCACCTACATCTACATCCGCGGCGAATACGCCTGGATACCCGATATACTCGAAGAAGCCATTGCAGACGCGCACAAGAACGGCTGGCTCGGCAAAAACATCCAGGGCACCGGTTTTGACCTGGACATCTTCGTGCAGCGCGGCGCAGGCGCTTACATCTGCGGCGAAGAGACCGCGCTCATAGAATCGCTGGAAGGCAAACGCGGCAACCCGCGCATCAAACCGCCCTTTCCTGCCGTGAAAGGTCTCTGGCAATCGCCCACCGTGGTGAACAACGTGGAAACACTGGCGGCCGTAGTGCCGATCATCAACATCGGCGGCGATGAATATTCCAAGTACGGTACCGGCAAATCCACCGGCACCAAGCTCATTTCCGCCTGCGGCAACCTCAACAATCCCGGCGTTTATGAGATCGACATGAGCATTTCCGTAGAAGAATTTATTTACTCCGACGAATACTGCGGGGGCATCCCGAACGGCAAACGCCTGAAAGCCTGCATCCCCGGCGGCTCTTCCGTACCCATCCTGCCGGCCAACCTGCTGCTGAAAACAGCCAAAGGCGAAACCCGCATGATGACCTACGAAAGCCTCAACGACGGCGGATTCGCCACCGGCTCCATGATGGGCTCCGGCGGCTTTATCGTGCTGGACGAAGATCAGTGCGTGGTGCGTCATACCATGAGCCTCGCGCGCTTTTACCACCACGAAAGCTGCGGCCAGTGCAGCCCCTGCCGCGAAGGCACCGGCTGGATGAAAAAAGTGCTGCTCAACATCGAGAACGGGAAAGGCAAAATGAGCGATATAGACCTGTTGTGGGACATACAGCGGAAAATAGAGGGCAACACGATCTGTCCCCTCGGAGACGCGGCCGCATGGCCCGTAGCCGCCGCCATCCGCCACTTCAGGGACGAGTTCGAATGGCATGTGACGAACCCGGATGAAGCGGTGAAACGCAACTTCGGGCTGGCGCATTACACGGACCCGCTGCCGGTGGCAGCCGCGGTGTAATTCGCAGCGGGATAAGGAAACAACATTATTTTTCTTTTTTACTTTTTTATAATGGCGGAAGAAAAGAAATTATTCAAGGTCAAGATTGATAACATCCCGGTGGAAGTGGAGCCGGGCACCACCATACTGAACGCCGCCCGGCAGATCGGCGGCGACGTGGTGCCGCCCGCAATGTGTTATTATTCCAAGCTGCAGGGCAGCGGCGGCAAATGCCGCACCTGTCTCGTGAAAGTGAGCAAAGGCTCCGATGCGGACCCGCGCCCCATGCCCAAGCTGGTGGCCAGCTGCCGCACCACCGTGATGGACGGGATGGAAGTGGCCAACATCACTTCGCCCGAAGTGCTGGACGCGCGCAAAGGCGTGGTGGAATTTCTGCTGCTCAATCACCCGCTGGATTGCCCCGTGTGCGACCAGGCCGGTGAATGCGACCTGCAGGACCTCAGCTACGAGCACGGCGTATCGGGCACCCGCTTCGAGTTCAAACGCAGGACCTTCGAGAAAGAAGATATCGGCGAACACATCAAGCTGCACATGACGCGCTGCATCCTTTGCTACCGCTGCGTGTTCACCGCCGACCAGCTGACCAATAACCGCCAGCACGGCATTCTCGGCCGCGGCGATCATTCGGAGATCAGCACCTACATCAAAGCATCGCTTGACCAGACCGACTTTATCGGCAACGTGATAGACGTATGTCCCGTAGGCGCATTGACGGACAGGACGGCGCGTTTCAAAAACCGCGTTTGGTTCCTCAAACCCGTGGACGCCCACCGCGACTGCGATAAATGCTGCGGCAAAACGGTGCTCTGGATGCGCGGCGACGAAGTGTTCCGCGTAACGGCGCGTAAAGACAAGTACGGCGAAGTGGAAGAGTTTATCTGCGATACCTGCCGTTTCGAGAAAAAAGAACCGCAGGACTGGGTGATAGAAGGGCCGCGCAAAGTAGCGCGTTACAGCGTGATCTCGCAGGGCCACTACGTAGGCGTGCACAAACCGCACGAAACCGTGGCGAAAGTAATGGACGGCCGCCAGCCCAAGCTGCTGATGAACATCCATTCGGTAAGCGAAGTGAACCAGCCGGCGGTGGACCTCAGCAAGATAGAAGGCCCCGCCCATTCCAACGATTTTCCAAAAAATAACGGTGCTCAATAAAGCGAGATATGGATCTGACATCAATCGACATGTATTTTTTTTATGAGAAGATCGGGCTGATTTCCGCGGTGCTGGCCATCTCCCTGCTGATCGCGATGTACTCCACCTGGGCCGAACGCAAAGTGGCCGCGTGGATACAGGACCGCCGCGGGCCTAACCGCGCGGGACCTTTCGGTTTGCTGCAGCCCCTTGCGGACGGCGGCAAGCTGTTTTTCAAAGAAGAGATCATTCCCTCCACCGCCAACCACTTCCTGTTCGTGCTCGGGCCTTCCATGGCCATGCTCACGGCCTGTCTCACCAGCGCGGTAATTCCCTGGGGCGACGTGCTGGACTTTGGCGGTTATGCCGTAAGCCTCCAGATCGCGGACGTGAACATCGGCGTGCTCTGGATCATGGCGGTAGTAGGCATGGGCGTGTACGGCATCATGATCGGCGGCTGGGCATCCAACAATAAATTCTCCCTGCTGGCCGCCTGCCGCGGCGCTTCGCAGGTGATCTCATACGAATTGCCGATGGGGCTTGCGCTGATCGCGTTGTTCATGATCAGCGGCTCCCTCAGCCTGAAAGACATCGTGGAGCAGCAGCGCGACGGCATCTGGTACGTATTCCTCCAGCCCGTCGGTTTCCTCATTTTCCTGATCTGCGCCTTCGCCGAATGTAACCGTACGCCTTTCGACCTTCCCGAAGCGGAAAACGAGCTGAACGGCGGTTACCACCTGGAATATTCTTCCATGAAGCTCGGTTTTTACCTTTTTGCCGAATACATCAACATGTTCATCAGCTCCGCGCTGATGGCCACGCTGTACTGGGGCGGCTACAGCTTCCCGTATATGGACAGCCTGGGCCTCAGCCCCAACCTGGTGACCATACTCGGCATCTGCGCATTGTTCCTGAAAACGTTCGCTTTCATCTTCTTTTTTATGTGGGTAAGGTGGACGCTGCCGCGCTTCCGCTACGACCAGCTCATGAAGCTCGGATGGAAAGTGCTGATACCGCTGGCTTTGGTGAACATGCTCATCACCGGCGCGGTGATACTGTACCGCCAGAGCGGTTTTTAATTTGATCACGCTGAAACTCATTATATGCAAGCATTAACAAACAGGGCGCAACCGGTAGACAGGAGGCCCATGACATTCTGGGAGAAGCTTTATTTACCGGCCATCGCAAAAGGCATGGGCATCACCCTTTCGCATATATTCAAGAAAAAGGCGACGGTGAACTATCCTGAAGAGAAACGTCCCTTCAGCCCCGTGTTCCGCGGCCTGCACATCCTCAACCGCGACGAGGAAGGACGCGAGCGCTGCACCGCCTGCGGTCTTTGCGCCGTAGCCTGCCCCGCCGAGGCCATTACCATGGAAGCGGCCGAGCGCCTGCCGGGAGAAGAGCACCTGTACCGCGAGGAAAAATACGCCGCACGTTACGAGATCAACATGCTGCGCTGCATCTTCTGCGGGTTCTGCGAAGAAGCATGCCCCAAACAGGCCATTTACATGACCGAAACTTTCGCGCCGGCCAACTACCAGCGTAAAGGTTTTATTTACGGGAAAGAAGACCTGCTGATCCCCGATCCTAAACATCCAATCACTGTAAACAAGTAATACGGCAATGGGAATTGATATGATTATTTTTACGGTGCTTTCCGCAGTGGCCATTGCGGCGGCGCTCGGCGTGATCCTCAGCAGGAACCCCGTGAACAGCGTGCTTTGCATGATCACCTGCTTCGT
>JBQCFV010000012.1:0-3053 GCA_051958695.1 Chitinophaga sp.
ATATCCAGCAGGATAACGGTGGGCGGAATGTGCGGCAGCGTAATGTTGCTGGAAAGAAACTCCAGCGCCTTGTTCGCATTGCTGAATGAAAGGATCGTGTGGCTGAGCTGCTGGATGGATATCAGCCGCTCATGCAACAACAGATCGATGTCGTTATCGTCTATCAGTATTACGCGAAGATCAGGAATCGAATTCATTTCTGTTCGGGATCGATATTTCAAATTGCGTGCCTTCCCCATAACGGGAATCGACACCGATGGTGCCGCCGATCTTGCTCAGGGCTTCTTTTACGATGTATAGGCCAATCCCGCTGCCGGGCTTGTTGTTGTTCTTGGAGCGGAAGAACATTTTGAAAATGTTGCTTAAATGCTCGCTCAGGATGCCGATCCCATTGTCTTCGATCCGGATGGTGGCCTTATGCGGCTCCACTTTTACGGAGAGGGTCACCTGCGGGCTCGATTCGTCGGGTTTCTGGTATTTCACGGCGTTGGAGATCAGGTTGTTCAGGATCACGCTGATCCTGAAAAAATCGCCTTTGAACGGCACCACCTGGTCCACGTTCACGTTAAAGCTGATTGCCGTGTTCTGGTGCTTGAACGTGTCGATACAGTCGTTGATCAGCAGGTTGAAGTCGATCTTCTCGTATTCGAGATCGAGCCGCGAATTGCGGTAATATTCGATGATCTTCTGTATAAAGCTGTCCAGCCGCGTGATGCACACTTCTATCATGCCCATATATCCCTGCGGGTCGGTCATGCTGTTGTCCAGCCGGCTGAGGTTGATGATGCCCTGCACGCTCATGAGCGGCGCGCGCAGGTCGTGTGAGGTGGAATAGATGAAACGGTTCAGCTCGTCGTTCGTTTTTTCCAGCTCCAGCACTTTTTCCTTCAGCTGTTTGCGCGCGGAATATATTTCGTAAGCGTTGTTGATGGTCTTGAAAAGCTCGTGCTCGTCCCAGGGCTTTTTGATGTAAGAAAAAATGTGGCCTTTGTTGATCGCGTCGATAATGTCCTCAACGTCCGTGTAACCCGTCAGCAATATCCTGATAGGGTCGGGCAGCAGCTCTTTGATCTGGTTGAAAAACTCCACCCCCGTGGTAGTGGGCATCTTCTGGTCGGCGATGATGATGTGCACTTCTATGCCCTTCAGCACCTGCAGCCCTTCGGCGGCGGAATTGGCGGTATAGATCTCATAGCTCCGCCTGAAGTTCGCGCGGAACGCATTGAGGTTATGTACTTCGTCGTCGATGTACAGGATTCTGATACGGCTATTTTTCATGAGGGTCTATAATCTATAATTAGGACGCTTGACTTTGGGCAATTGGCACATTCTGCGGTAAATATATAATAAATTCCGCTCCTTTGCCCGGCTCTGATTCCACCACTATTCTGCCGTGATGCTTCTCGATAATGCTGAATACGATGGACAATCCCAGGCCGGTGCCCTCGCCCACGTCCTTGGTCGTAAAGAACGGGTCGAAGATCTTTTCCTTCACTTTGTCCGTCATGCCGATGCCTGAATCTTTAATGCTGATGCTCACCATTTTGTTGGGCTCAAGACGCGTGGTGATGGTGAGGCTTTCCTCGCCCTGCTCGGGTTTCATTTTGATGGCGTTCAGCGCATTGTTGATGATGTTGAGGAACACCTGGTTGAGCTTGCCGGCGAAACATTCGATCTTGGGCAGCTCCGCATAGTTGTAATGCACGGTCACGTTTTTCGGCACGTTGTTCCGCAGCAGCACCATGGTGGAGTTCAGCCCTTCGTGGATGTCCACGAACTTGAGGTCGCTTTCGTCCAGCCGGCTGAAGGTGCGCAGCCCTTTCACGATCTCGGCGGTGCGGTTGGCGCCGTCCTCGATGCCTTTGATAAGCGTTTCGATCTCCGTATGCACGTAATCGATATCTATCTGTTGTTTGAACTGTTCGATCTCGTTGAGCTTTTCCTGCATATTGTCTTCCGGGGCGAGCGCTTCGTATTTCCGCAGCAGCGCTTTGAGGTCCTCGAAGTCGAGCTTCAGCGGCTTGATGTTGCTGGTCACGAAGTTGACGGGATTGTTGATCTCGTGCGCGATGCCGGCGGTAAGCTGGCCGAGGGAAGCCATTTTTTCGGATTCCACCAGCTGCGTCTGCGCTTCCTTCAGGTTGTTCAGCACGCGGTTCAGCTCTTTGTTGGATTGTTGCAGGGCTTCGGTCCGTTCGGCCACCTTGGCTTCCAGCACGATGTTCTGTTCGCGTACCAGCTGTTCGTTCTCCTGCGAAATGGCGAGGGCCACGGCCTGCGATTCTTCTTTTTCCTTGCGGTAGATGTTGATCTTGTTGGCAAGGGCGAAGGAAAGCAGGGTTACTTCCGCCGCGGAGCCTACCTGCAATGCATAGTAGGTAAAGTCGTTATACGGCAGTATGTTGAAATTGCGCATCACGAAGATGCATACGCTCGTAAGGAAGATGCCCCAGGCCAGCAGGAAATAACGCGCGGGGATGAAGCCGCCGCGGGCCACTACCACGCCGATGCTCATGGCCGCGAGGGAAGCGGTCATGGCCGTGATCTGCGCCATCATATTGGCGATAAAATATTGGTCGAGGAAGGTGGGGATGAGCACGAGCGAATACGCGATCACCACGCCGGTGAGTATTTTATGACCCAGCTTGAAACGTTCGCGCGTATGCAGGAACGACTGGATGAAGAGCGCGGCGGTGATGCCGTTGAACACGGGGATGATGACCGTGTCGTGCGCGGCGAGCCAGAGGTTGTTCGGCCATAGGAAACGGAAAGTATAACCCTGCTGCGATGCCTGCGTAAGCCCCACGCAGATGATGTAGCTCACGTAGATGAGATAGCTCTGGTCGCGCGTGGTAAGATAGATAAAGAAGTTGTACAGCGCCATCACGAGAATGATGCCGATATACAGCCCGAATATGAAGTTCCTTTCGTTGTTCTTGACGTTGAGCGTGGTTTCCGCGCCGAGATAAACGGGCAGCTGCGCCTGCTCGCCTGCCCTTACCTTGAGATAGAACTCGCGGGTTTCGCCCTGGGGGATGTCCAGCGGGAAAATG
>JBQCFV010000013.1:0-7606 GCA_051958695.1 Chitinophaga sp.
GGCTCCGAAGGCACGCTGGCTTTCCTCACCGAGATCAAGCTCAACATTTCGCCCGCGCCGCCCAAAGAAGCGGGGCTGCTTTGTATACACTTCAATACCATCGACGAATCACTGCGCGCCAACATCATCGCCATGCGGTACAAACCCAGCGCCAGCGAGCTGATCGACCACTTTATCCTCGAATGCACCAAGGACAATATCGAGCAGCGCAAGAACCGCTTTTTTGTGGAAGGCGACCCCGGCGCCATTCTCGTCGTAGAGTTCCTCCGCGATAACCGCGAAGCGATCGTTGAGGTGGCGGACAAGCTGAAGGCGGAACTGCAGGCCGCGGGGCTGGGTTATCACTTCCCCCTCCTGTTCGGCGACGATACCAAAAAGATATGGACGCTGCGCAAAGCCGGGCTGGGCCTGCTCAGCAATCTCCCCGGCGACGAAAAGGCCGTACCCGTTATCGAGGATACCGCCGTGGCCGTGGAAGACCTCCCGGCATACATCGCTGAGTTCAACCGCATCCTCGAAAAATACGACCTGTTCTCCGTGCACTACGCCCACGCGGGCAGCGGCGAGATCCACCTTCGCCCCATCATCAACCTGAAAACGGAAGAGGGCAACCAGCTTTTCCGCACCATCGCGGAAGAGATCGCTACCCTTGTAAAAAAATACAACGGTTCGCTCAGCGGCGAGCATGGGGACGGGCGCCTGAGAGGCGAGTTCATCCAGCAGATGATCGGCCCTAAAAACTACCAGCTGCTGCGCCAGGTAAAATACACCTGGGACCCGCACAACATCTTCAACCCGCGCAAGATCGTAGACACGCCGTCCATGAACAGCAACCTGCGGTACGAGCCCGGTAAAAAAGCGCCCGATCTCAACACCATTTTCCATTTCCCGCACCAGACCATCCTGCAGCATGCGGAGCAATGCAACGGTTCCGGCGACTGCCGCAAAACGCATCTCAGCGGCGGCACTATGTGCCCCAGCTATATGGCCACCCGCAACGAAAAAGACACCACCCGCGCGCGCGCCAACATCCTGCGGGAAGTGCTCACCAATTCCACCAAAGAGAACAAATTCGACTCGAAAGAAATATACGACGTGCTCGACCTTTGCCTCGCCTGCAAGGGCTGCAAGTCCGAATGCCCGTCCAACGTAGACGTGGCGAAGATGAAAATGGAGTTCCTCCAGCATTATTACGACGCCAACGGCATCAGCCTGCGCGTTTGGATGATCGCCAATTTCAGGATGCTCACCAGTCTTGCTTCCATCGCGCCAGGCGTTTACAACTGGCTGGTGAAGAACGAGACGAGCAGCCGGCTTATCAAACGTCTTTCCGGTTTTGCCGTAAAACGTTCCCTGCCCACGCTGGAAAAAAGAACGCTGCGCAAATGGCTGAAACAAAACCCGCAGCCGGTTACGCAAGCGCGCAAAGTATATCTCTTCTGCGACGAATTTACCAATTACAACGATACGCATGTAGGCATCAAAGCGGTGAACCTGCTGCGCAAGCTCGGTTACGAGGTAATACCCGTAGCGCACCCCGAAAGCGCGCGTGCCTTGCTTTCCAAAGGCTTCCTGCGTAAAGCGAAGGTGATCGCCTAAAAGAACGTACGTTTATTCAGCAGCATCATCACCGAACAAACGCCGCTGGTAGGCATAGAACCTTCCGCCATACTGGGCTTCAGGGATGAATACCCCGATCTCGTGAGCGACGGATTGCGCGATGCCGCCAAGCAGCTTGCCAAAAACGTGTACATGGTGGATGAGTTCCTGTCCATCGAAGCGGACCTTGGCAACATCCGCAGCGACATGTTCCGCGGCGCGGACAAAAACATCAAGCTGCACGGGCATTGCCAGCAGAAGGCGCTCAGCAGCGTGCTGCATAGCAAAAAGATACTGAGCCTCCCCGAAGGTTATAAGGTAGACGTGATCCCTTCCGGCTGCTGCGGTATGGCGGGCTCGTTTGGCTATGAAAAGGAGCACTACGACGTATCCATGAAGATCGGCGAGCTGGTATTGTTCCCCGCAGTGCGCAATGCTGCGGAAGGCACGCTGATAGCCGCGCCCGGCACCAGCTGCCGCCACCAGATCAAAGACGGCACCGGCGCAAAGGCGCAGCACCCCGTGGAGATATTGTACGACGCGCTGGCATAAGCGGAACGGTGTTTGCACTTTATAATGCCTGCTGAACATAAAACATAGTGCCGTAAACCCGTTTTACCGCATGCAACGATCCAAAGCCGGCATACTCATCACCCTCATGCTGGGCACGCTCATGGCGAGCCTCGATTCCAGCATCGTGAACATTTCGCTGCCCGTGATGCAGGAGCAGTTCGGCGTGCGCATCGACGAAGTGCAGTGGGTGGTGACCGCTTACATGATCGCGTTTTCCGTATTCATGCCGCTGACCAGCTGGCTGAAAGACCGCGTCGGCTTTTTTAACCTCTATGTGATCAGCCTCAGCGTTTTTGTGTTCGGCTCGCTGCTTTGCAGCATGTCCGAATCGCTGGAATGGCTGGTGGCGAGCCGCGTGATACAGGCCATCGGCGGCGGGGCTTTGCAGCCAACCGTGCTCGCCATGCTCACGTTCATCTTCCCGCCGCAGGTACGTGGCAAAATGCTCGGCTGGTGGGGCTTTGGCGTGGTGCTTGGGCCCGCTCTCGGCCCTACGCTCGGCGGCATACTCACGCAACATCTCGGCTGGCCTTCCATTTTTTATATCAATATCCCCATCGGCGCGATCGCTTTGGCGATGAGCTTTTATTTTCTGGGCTTTATGCGCGGGCAGGAAAAAGTGCGGCAATGGTTCGACACACCGGGCTTCCTGATGCTCACGGTATTTCTCGTATGCCTGCAGCTGGGCATTTCGCGGTTGGAAAAAGACAGCGCGACCCTGTACGGCTTCATCATTTATTTCACCGCAGCGCTGACCGCGCTGGCGCTTTTTATCCGGTGGGAACGGCGGCGCACCAACGGCATTTACGACATCCGCATTTTCCGCAACCTGCGTTTTATATCCGCGCTGATGGTCACCGCCGTGCGTTCCGCCGCTTTGTTCGGCGGCGTTTTTCTTTTGCCTTTCCTGCTGCAGCGGCACCTGCATTATTCAGAAATGGACGCGGGGCTGCTGCTGTTGCCCGGCTCCATATCGCTGGCGATACTCATGCCCGTTTCCGGCAGCTGGACGGACCATCATAGCCCGCGCGGCATCGTGGTGGCTGGGCTGCTGCTGCTCACGGTCACCATGGTGCTTTTCGGCCGCATGGACGTGGGCGTTTCCGCCTGGATGATCATATTCACCATGTTCCTACGCGGCGCGGGCCTCGGCTGCCTCGTAACGCCCATTACCGTTGCCACCGTCAATTCCGTGCCGCCTGCGCTCGTGACACAAGCATCCTCGCTCAACAACCTCGTGCTGCAGGTAGCGGGTGCGGCGGGCGTGGGTTTATTGTCCGTAGTGCACCAGCAAACGCGCGATTATTACCTGCGGCATCATTTTACCGAAGAAAAGGCGGAGCATCTCGCGCTTCAGTACGGCTTCACTGTTTCCGCGGTGCTGCTTGTTTGCGCCATTGCGCCGGCGCTTTTTATGTCCCCGCAGAAAAAAAACAGAACGCAGCAGCCCGTTACCGGGTAAGCGCGTAAAGTCGTAATTTTAGGGCATGGGTAAAAAGACAGGGCCGATCGGCGTTTTTGATTCGGGTTATGGCGGGCTGACCGTGCTGAAAGAGATCGTAAAGGAATTGCCGCAATACGACTACATCTATCTTGGCGACAACGGGCGCGCGCCGTACGGCATCCGCTCCTTCGACACCGTTTATCATTATACGCTCGAATGCGTGCAGCATCTTTTTTCGATGGGCTGCCACCTGGTAGTGCTGGCCTGCAATACCGCGTCCGCCAAGGCTTTGCGCACCATCCAGCAGAACGATCTGCCAGGCATCGATCCTGAAAAACGCGTGCTGGGCATCATCAGGCCCACTACCGAGATCGTGGGGGATTATTCCAAAAGCAGGCAGGTAGGCGTCTTCGGTACCAGCGGCACCGTCAATTCGCAGAGCTACCCCATCGAGATCGAAAAATTTTTCCCGGACATTACCGTGTACCAGCAGGCCTGCCCCATGTGGGTGCCGCTGGTGGAGAACGACGAATACGCCGGCGAAGGCGCGGACTTTTTTATCAACAAATACGTCCGGCAGCTGATGGTGCAAAACAAAGACATCGATACCATCGTGCTCGGCTGCACGCATTACCCGCTGCTGGCGGACAAGATACAGGCGCATCTTCCGCCGGGCGTAACACTGCTTTCGCAGGGGACCCTCGCGGCGGAAAGTCTTGCCGACTACCTGCGCAGGCATCCCGAAATGGCGGCCAAATGCAGCACCGGCGGCACGCGCCAATTCTTCACCACCGACGATACCGAAACCTTCGACCGGCAGGCCGGCATCTTTTTCGAAGAAACGGTGCGCAGCAAACACCTTCGCCTTTAACGCATTCTTTCAAAATTATTCGTAATTTGATATAAAGACATCTATTATGCTGAGTAAAACCATACAGGAGGCGCTGAACGCGCAAATCGGGCTGGAAGCCGCATCATCGCAGGCGTATCTCGCCATGGCTTCGTGGGCAGACATTCAACCCGGCCTGCAGGGCGTGTCGGATTTTTTTTACAAACAGTCCGACGAAGAGCGGGTGCATATGCTTAAATTGATCAAGTTCGTGAACGAGCGCGGCGGCTTTGGCATCGTTCCCCACCTGGGTCAGCCCATTATCACTTTCCAGTCCATCAAACGCGTGTTCGAAGAATTTCTCGCGCATGAGATCAAGGTGTCTGAAAGCATCAACGACCTCGTGCACATGGCTTTGCAGGAAAAAGATTACGCCACGCACAACTTCCTGCAATGGTATGTGTCCGAGCAGATCGAAGAAGAAAGACTGGCCCGCACGCTCAACGAAAAGCTGGAGCTGATCGGCGAAGACAAAAGCGGGCTGTACCTCTTCGACCGCGACATCCTTAACTTCCGCATGCAGATCAGCGGCGGAGGCGGCAAAGGCGGCCATTGACGCCCCACTGTTAAAGATCTTCGGGAGACGCCTGGCAATCAACGCCGGGCGTTCCATTTTCCCGCCGTTAACAATTCAATTACATTTGAACGCATATACGTTAACAAAGCAGGTTCTACATTTGCAATAACTTTAGCACTCCAACGGACCATATAACCATGACACAAAAAAAAGTTAACTGATGGGCTCAACTTCCCCGATGAGCAACCGAAGTCATTTCCTGAGATATTTACTGATCGCAACGCTGGTGATCGCACTGACGGCCATCGTACTGGCAGTGTATATGCGCCAGCAGCGTTCGGCCCGCCTCGGCGCCGCCGTGCGGCAGCTTTCTGAAGCCGGCAAACAGATGGAATGGATAGATCATGCAGTGGTAACGCTCTATGCCGCCGAAAATCATTTTCGTTTTTTCACCCTCACTTACGACCACGAACATTTTAACGATTACAGCGGCGCATTGCAGCAGGTGTCCGCCGATCTCGATTCGCTGGAAGCCCATCAGCGCCGCGAAGCGGACCTCAGCGGCATGCTGACGGACGTGGAACGGAAAAGCGACCTGTTCTTCCACATCAAACAAGGCATGGATTCGCTGCTGATACACCGCGGCAGCTGGGACACCACCTCGGAGCACAACCTGTTCGCCTCCGCGCCGGGCTTCCGGTTCTCAAAGAAAGTACAGGTGGACACGATCGATCCCGGCGGCAAAAAGGTCAGGCAGAAAAAACTGTTCGGCCGCATCGCCGACGCCATCCATCCTAAAAATATAAAACCGGACACCGCCAGGCGGGTTACGACCGTTTACTCCGTGGAAAGCGCCAGCACCAGCCCCGAGCAAATGGAACAGATACATGCGTATTACAGCAGCCTGTATAAAAAGATCGCGCAGGGCCAGGTGAACCTCAACCGCAGCGAGCTGGACATGATCTCGTCCAGCGACCGCCTGCTGAAAATATTGCAGGCCGATCTCGCCACGCTTAAAAATGAAGAAAGCACCGCTACGCTGAGAAAAAAAGAACAGCTCACGGCGAACATCGGCGAGCTGCTGGCAGGGCTGGATACCGCGTCTCTGCGCCGCGTGTGGCTCATCGGCCTGCTGACGCTGTTCATACTTTTCCTGCTTTGGTTCGATTACCGCAAAGGCCTGCAACTGCAAAAAGCCAAACAGTCCGCCGAAAAATATTCCAAGCTCAAAAGCGATTTTGTAGCCAGCATGAGCCACGAGATCAGGACGCCGCTCAACTCCGTGATCGGTTTTTCAGAACAGATGGCAAAAACAAAAATGGACTACGAGCAGGAGGAGATCATGAACGCCATCAATCTTTCAGCGGGCGTACTGCTCTCCATCGTGAACAACGTGCTTGATTTTTCAGCGCTTGAACAAGGCAAGCTGACGCTGGAAACCGCCGTATTCTCTCCGCGCAAGGCGATTGAAGATACTATCAAAGGGATGCACATCCAGGCTTCCCGGAAAAAGCTCATTCTTTCCGCAGACATCCGTTTTCACCGCGAGGCCATGGTGGAAAGCGATGCGTTCCGTTTGAAGCAGGTGCTGTTCAACATCATCGGCAACGCCATCAAATTCACGAACATGGGTTCCGTAAAAGTGAAGGCGGACCTGCAAACGCTGAACGGCAAATCCATGCTCGAAGTGTCCGTGACGGACACGGGCATCGGCATCGACCCGAAACACCTGCCGCACATCTTTGAAGAGTTCAAGCAGGTGCCCGGCGCGAAAGGCACCACGGGAAGGCATGAAGGCAGCGGGCTCGGGCTCACCATCGTCCACAAGATCGTGGAGCTGCATGGCGGCACGCTTAAAGTGGACAGCACGCCCGGCAAAGGCACCAGCTTCCGTTTCACGCTTCCTTACCAGCCCGCCAGCCATACCATCATCATTCATCAAACACCGGTTTCGCGGCTAAAACCGGGGCAGTCGCACATCCTCGTGGTGGACGACAACAACCTCAATCGCCGCCTGCTCGAAATGATACTCGAACGGCTGCACATCACTTTCCTGTCCGCCGGCAACGGCGTAGAAGCCCTTGAACTATTGGAACAGCATGAATTTGACGTGGTGCTTACGGACATCCAGATGCCGGAGATGGACGGGCTCACGCTCGCGCGGCGCATCCGCAGCCTGGGCGACGCACGGAAGGCCGCTTTGCCGATACTGGCCATCACGGGGAATGTGGTGAAGGAAGACCTGGAAAGCTATATGTCCGCAGGCATAGACGGGTACGTGCTAAAACCTTTTAAAGAATCGGAGATACTGGAAAAGCTGCGCTCCATTCACCCCATAGAAAAATAAAAACCACGCGCGAAGCGTGGTTCCGGAAGTTAACCCGGCAGGTAGCAATCATTTTTGGGGCCGCCGGGTAAAAAAATTTCGCTAACAATGAGCCAGGCAGAAGGCAAGTTTGATGCCATGCCCTAACTCATTCATTTTCATATATCCATTCCTGTTTATCATGTGCGATAATGCACAAAACCGTCCGGTTCCGGACAAATTTCATTCAACATAATCGAGGTCTTTTTCGAACGTTTC
>JBQCFV010000014.1:0-11206 GCA_051958695.1 Chitinophaga sp.
CGGAGGACCTGTAGGTCATGCCCGGCACCCCGTTGATCGCGCGTTCCAGCGGCGTCGCCACGGCGTTGGCGCATACTTCGGCATTGGCGCCGGTGTACTTGGCGGTAACCGTTACCGAAGGCGGCACAATGTCGGGGAACTGCGTGATGGGCAGCGAAAGCAGCGCCAGCAGGCCTACGAGTAGAATAATAAGAGATATGACCAGTGATAACACCGGTCTTTTTATCAAAGTATCAAACATGTTTTTCGTGATTTTTCCGATAAAGGATCTTTGGTCTAACTACGCAGCAAACTGTCCATCGCAACGGGGCGCGGCTTGATCACCATGCCGTCGCGGATGTTGCGCACGCCTTCGCACACTACGCGTTCGCCAGGCTCCAGCCCGCTTTCCACCACGTAGAAATGCGCGATGCGCGTTTGCGGATGGAAGCTTTTCATCTTCACCCTGTTCTCTTTATCAACCACGAAAACATAATTTTTATCCTGCATTTCGAATACGGCCTTTTGCGGAACGATCACCACACCGTCCAGCTCGCTGGTGAGCTTTACCTTACCGCTGGCGCCGTGCTTGAGCAATTTGCCAGGGTTCGGGAAACGGGCGCGGAACGCGATGGAGCCGGTGTTTTCTTCAAACTCGCCTTCCACCGTTTCGATCAGGCCCACATGACCGTAATGTGCGCCGTCCGCCAGTTCCAGCCGTACTTTGCGGTAAGCGTCCTCCCCTTTGGCCAGTGATTTTTTATACCGCAGGTATTCGGTTTCGGACACGGAAAAATAAGCGTACACCTGCCGCGTGTCGGACAAGGTGGTGAACAGCGAACCTTCATTGATAAGGCTGCCGGTTTTCAGCGGAATGCGGTCCACCACGCCGTCGAACGGTGCGCGAACGTTCGTATAGCTCAGCCTCCGCTCCGCAGAAGCCAATGCGCAGCGGAGGCTTCTGCGGAGCGGGCCTCGTCTATCCTGGCTTTCGCTGCTGCAAGCCGGGCTTCGGCCACGTCCAGCTCGGTAGCGGCCACCACTTTCTTTTCCACCAGCAGCTTTACTTTGCCGGTTTCCAGCTCCGCGGCTTTCGCTTCGGCGATCACGTTGCTCAGCGCGGCTTTTGCACGGGCCAGCTCGGCGGTGTATTCGGCGTCGCTGATACAAAAAAGCAGTTGTCCTTTTGTTACTTCTTCCCCTTCGTCCACATATATCTTTTCGAGAAATCCGCTCACCCGGGCCCTGATCTCCACGTTCTGAACGGCTTGAATGTTGGCCACGTACGACTTGTACAACATCGTGTCTGTTGCGATCAGTTTTGTTACGGGCAAAATCTTCATGTCTTTTCCGCTGGTCTTTTCTCCTTTCGCGGCGCATCCGGCCATGGCAAACACTGGCAGCGATGCGATCAGCCACTTCATCAGTTGCATAGTAAAAAATTATTAGTATGGTTACGGCAAATAGGTCCCTCCGGCCGGTAACGGCCGTAAAAAATATGATACTTTACATTGTTGAAAACAGCTGCGTCAGAATGGCGTCAGCCGGAAGAGGAATGAATAGTAGGCCGGCAGGAACGCGTGTTGGAAACGGTATTCGCCGGTTTTATTCTGCGGTATGAATATGCTTAGATTGAGGTCTTGCGGAAGCTTGAAGATCGCGTAGCTCTCAAAATTGTACTGGCGCGAGGAACCTGAAATATACAGGCGCGGCTTGCGGCGGTGCTTGACGCTTTTTGTCAGCTCGTGCCCGGCGGGCTCCTCTTCCTCCATATGCACCGGCACGCGGTGATGGTCTGCGGAGAACTGCCAGCCTGCGTCGGAAAGCTGGCGATGCGCGGCGACAACAGGCATGCCGATGCTGACAAGCTGTATCGTCAGCATAATTGCGCAGATCATCCATTGCTTTAATATGTTCTTATTTTCCCGCATCGCGAATCGCAAATTTAAAATTTATGAACTATAAGTCAAAACCGCTCTTCAACTTTTAGCACAATTGTGTTATCCGGAAATAGTGTGGAAAAATCGCTACAACATACGATGGACAAGCGTTTGCATGGGGCTTTCCAAATATCGTTCATACACTGCGTTACCACCGGCCGCCGCCGGACATTTATTATTTCCTTAACATTTTGATGTAGAAAAACGGGATTACGTATGGGCGGCACCGTACCGGGAATTTTCTCATCTCCTGTTGCGAGCAGCCGTTTGCGGGGCGGACGGCTTCCATTCACCGTAAAATAATCCATCAATATCCGTACATCCTCTATTTTGGCCACGGGGGGCTTCCGCTATTTTAGCGTTCTCTCAACAATCCACGTGCAATGAAAAGCAAAGTATCCCGTTATGGCCTCCTTTCCCTGTTCATCGTAAACGCGCTCGGCGCATCCGCGCAAAAGTCCGTTTCCATCGCCGGCATCTGGAAGTTCAAGCTCGACGCGTTCGAAACCGGCATCAGCAGCAACGGCGTGCAACTGCTGCCCGCGCTGCCGGAAGAGATCACGCTGCCCGGCTCTACGGACCAGGCGGGGAAAGGCTACAAAACGCAGGACATGGGCTCGCTGCGCCTCACAAGGCTGTTCGAATACAAAGGGCCGGCCTGGTATGAAAAACAGATCTTTATCCCTGAAGAATGGGCGGATAAGGACGTGCAGTTGTTCCTCGAGAGAGTGCACTGGCAATCCACCGTATGGATCAACGGCAAACCAGCCGGCAGGCGGGAAAGTCTTTCTACCCCGCATATTTATATGATTTCGGAATTGCTGCAGCCGGGAAAGCTCAATTCCATCCGCATACATGTGAACAACGACAATATTTACGGCATTGCTTACAGTCATGCCATCAGCGCGGAAACGCAGACCAACTGGAACGGCATCACCGGTGAAATGGCGCTGCGCGCGTTTGACAAAGTGCGCATCGCGGATGTGCAGGTATTCCCGGGCATCGCGCTGCAGCAGGCGCGGCTGAAGGTCAGCATTGTGAACAACAGCGGCACGGCGGTAAAAGGAAAACTTGTTTTCACCTGCGGGGAAAATACTGCGGACATTGATTTTTCCGGCGCCGATTCGCTGATACAAACGGAAACATCGCTGCCCATTGGAGAGAACATGCGCCTCTGGGACGAATTTCAACCTTCATTATATCACCTGCAAACAACGCTTTCCGCGCAGGCCGGCAAACAAACTTTCAGCGATTCTCGCAACGTTACTTTTGGCATGCGCGAAATAGCCGCGAAAGGCAAACGCATCACCGTCAACGGCAGGCCCGTGTTTATCCGCGCCACCGTGCATTGCGCGGAATTTCCGATAACCGGTTACCCGCCTTCGGACCCCGCCGCATGGCTGCGCATTTTCCAGACCTGCAAAGCCTATGGTCTCAACGCCGTCCGTTTTCAGTCCTGGTGCCCGCCGGAAGCGGCGTTTGACGCGGCGGACAGTCTTGGTTTGTACCTGCAGGTCGAAAATTCGGACTGGCGTTTCACCGTCGGGAAAGATACCGCGACCAACCGTTTCCTGCGGGAAGAAGCCGGCCGCATCCTCGACGCGTACGGCAACCATCCTTCTTTTATGATGCTCGGTGAAGGCAACGAGCTGGTGGGACCAACGGTAAAACAATTCCTTTCCGGTCTTGTAAGCGCCTGGCGGAAAAAAGACCCGCGCCATTTGTACACCGGCAGCGCCGCTTACCCGATGGTGCCGGAAAACCAGTTCAACGTTTTTTATGGCGCGCGCCCGCAGCGCTGGAAAGAAGGATTAAAAGGAAGGTTTAACGTAAAACCACTGGACACACGATATGATTACGCGGACTATGTCGCCAGATCGGAAGTGCCGATGATCACGCATGAAGTGGGGCAATGGTGCGTGTACCCGAACTTCGCCGAGCTGCCGAAATATACCGGCGTGCTCAAACCTTACAATTACGAGCTGTTCCGCGAATCGCTGCGCGAACATCATATGCTGGGTCTCGCCGAAAAATTCACGATGGCTTCCGGGAAATTCCAGGTGATACAGAAAAAAGAAGAGATCGAATCATATCTGCGTACACCCGGCCTGGCAGGTTATCATCTTTTGCAGCTGAACGACTTCCCCGGCCAGGGTACTTCGCCGGTGGGCGTGGTAGACGTGTTCTGGGACCCGAAGCCATACGTTACCGCCGCGGAGTTCAGCCGCTTCCAGGCGGCGAGAGTGCCGCTGATGAGAACGGACGCGCTGACCTGGACGAACGCGCAAACTTTCCGCGCCACTTTGCAATTCGCCAACTTCGGCCCTTCCGCGATAGAAAACGCCGCTGCGGAGTGGATGTTACAGTATGCGGACGGCGAAACCTACGCGAAAGGAAGCCTCCCCGTTCAGCACATCCCCACCGGTACCACGTCTATGCTCGGCGAACTAACCCTTCCGCTGGACAGGGTCACAAAAGCGTCGCGCATGACGCTCAGCGTAGAGGCCGGCGGTTACAGGAATGAGTGGTGCATCTGGGTATACCCTGAAACGCTGCCCGGCGTTGCGGCCAAAGGCGTACTGGTAGCCCGCAGCTGGAACGACAAAGTGAAAAAGACTTTATTGAACGGCGGAAAAGTATTGCTGCTGGCGGATACCGCGGCGATCGACTCCGACGTGCCGCCGGGCTTCTCCGGTATTTCCTGGAACGCCGTATGGTCAGGCATGCCGCCCAACCTGCTGGGCATCCTTTGCGATCCGCAGCATCCCGCGCTGGCGGATTTCCCTACGGAATTTCATTCCAACTGGCAGTGGTGGGACATCGTGGCGCATTCGCGGCCGATGCTGCTCGATCATATGCCGCCGTCTTTCCTGCCGCTCGTGCAAATGATCCCCGACTGGAATAAGAACAACAAGATCGGGCTTGTATTTGAAGCGAAAGTAGGCAAAGGCAGCCTGCTGATGACGAGCGTTGACCTTTTGCATGATATGGACAAAAGGCCTGTAGCCAGGCAGTTCTTATATAGCCTGCAGCGTTATGCGGCGGGCGAGAAGTTTTCTCCGGGGGAAGAGGTGACCGTGGAGCAGGTAGAGCGGCTTTTTAAAAGGTAAGTAACTGCGTATGCCTATTTCGCCTTTTTATCGACCAGTTTGCCGAGATCTTTACCCGCCTTGGCATAGGCGTCGCCGATACGCAAACCGGTATCGAACTGGCCTTTGCCGCCTTTCTCACGGTCTACCCTGATCTTGCATACCGGCTTTTTCAGATCAGCCGCATCGTAAATGGCAATTTCCAGCTCTATTTCGGCGAAAGCGGAACGAATGCCAACGTTGAAACCCGGTTCGATAAAACGGGTGTCCACTACCATCACATATTTGGAGTCAGCGTTCTGATCGAGCTTGATTCCGGCATATTTGGCGAACAGCTCGATGAACTTGGGATGATAACGTTTCTACCTGTCGCCGTACCAGTTTTTTTCCCACTCATCACCTTTCCCGGGCTCTTTCGCGTTCTTTTCATTCTTTTTCTTTTTGACGTAGTTCTCTTCTTTACCGAGCTCGCCTACACGAAGTTTGTCGTAAACAAACGATACTTTCATTTCGGATACGTCTTTGAGGAATGCAAGGCTGCCTTTGGTCAGTTCCTGGGCCATTGACTGAAGGCTGATAAATGAGGCTCCCGCGAATATTGCGAGGAAGAGGAGTTTTTTCATACGGTAAGGGGATTAATTTTTAAACTCGCCGAAATTACGCATTTTATCGATACGGGCTTGTTTATTTTACGTTTACCGGAAGTTCCGGCCTTTGTAGAACACGTCTTTCACATCCGTTTCCGCAGACGGCTGTTGCGGTGCGGAGATCAGCGGCTGATCGTCGTGGTGTGGAACGGCCATGCCCTTCAGCAGTTTTGTGAGGTTATAACATTTCTGCACGATCACGTGCACCACTTCGCCTTCGCGCTGCAGCTTGCCTTCCACCATCAGCAATCTTGCCTGGTTGATCTCCCTCCGGTATTTTTCAAACAAGGTTTCGAATACCACGAGGTTGGAAAAACTGGTTTCATCTTCCACCGTTATAAAACATACGCCGCTGGCGGTGGACGGTCTTTGCCGTACCAGCACGAGCCCCGCCACTTTTACCAGCGAACCGTCCTTCGCTTCGCTGATCTCCTGCGTGGTGAGCACGTTCAGCAGCTTCAGCTGTTCGCGTACAAAGCTGACGGGGTGGGCTTTCAGCGAGAGGGAGACAGAAGCGTAATCCTGCAATACATGTTCCGCATCGGTCATAAACGGTAGCTGCACCTGTCCTTCTTTTGCGCTTTCGGAGGGTTGTCCGGCGAACATGGCCTGCGGCCTGTCGTGCAGCGCGGATATTTCCCACAAAGCCTGCCGCCGGTCGAGACCAAGCGAGCGGAAGGCGTCTGCATCCGCCAGTTTTTCCATTGCCGATTGCGGCACGCCGGCGTCGCGGATCGCGGTGATGCTGGCGTATTCTTTTCCGCGTGCGGCCGTGAGCGTTTGCGCGTCGTCTTCCTTTAGCCCGCCCACCTGCCTGAAACCCAGGCGGATAGCGCAACGCGTGCCCCCGCTGTTTTCAAGCGTATTGTCCCAGAAAGAATGGTTCACATCCACGGGCCGCACTTCCACGCCATGTTTGCGCGCGTCGATCACGATCTGCGCGGGTTGGTAAAATCCCATCGGCATGCTGTTGAGCAGGGCGGTGGCGAATACGTCCGGGTGAAAACATTTCAGCCAGGAGCTGACGTATACCAGCAAGGCGAAACTGACGGCATGGCTTTCCGGGAAACCATAGCTGCCAAAACCTTCCAGCTGGCGGAATACACGGCGGGCGAATTCTTCCTTATAACCTTTGCCTACCATCCCGTCTATCAGCTTCTTTTCAAAACGGCTCACTTTTCCGAATGATTTGAAAGTGGCCATGCTGCGCCGCAGCTCGTCCGCCTCAGCGGGTGTAAACCCGGCTGCATCGATCGCGATCTGCATCGCCTGCTCCTGGAAGAGCGGTACGCCGAGCGTGCGTTTGAGAATTTCTTCCAGCTCCTTCGATGGATATTCGACGGCTTCTTCCTTGTTCCGGCGGCGAAGATACGGATGCACCATATCCCCCTGGATGGGCCCGGGACGCACGATCGCCACTTCTATCACGAGGTCGTAAAAACATTTGGGCCTGAGCCGCGGCAGCATCGACATCTGCGCACGGCTTTCGATCTGGAAAACGCCGATCGTATCGGCCCGGCTGATCATTTCATACACCTCCGTTTTTTCCTGCGGAATATTGGCAAGCGTCAGTTCCTCCCCGTAGTGCTGCTTTGCGAGATCGAAGGCTTTGCGGATGCAAGTGAGCATGCCCAGCGCCAGCACGTCTATTTTCAGGAAACCAAGCGTATCGATATCATCTTTGTTCCATTCGATGCAGGTGCGGTTTTCCATTCTCGCGTTCATCACCGGGCAGAGATCGGTGAGCTTGCCGCGTGTGATCACAAAACCGCCGGTGTGCTGGCCGAGCTGCCTTGGAAAACCCATCATCTGCCTTGTCAGTTCCAGTACTTTTTTTAAAAGCGGTTCAGATGGATCGAGCCCTTCTTCGCGGATGCGGTCTTCGTCCACTTCGTCGTCGTGATAGGACAATGTGCCGCTGAGCCGGTCGATCATATCCAGGGAAAGCCCCATGGCCTTGCCTACGTCCCTCACCGAGCCTCTCTGGCGCAGCTGGGTAACCGTGGCTACGATAGCCGCACGGTCGCGGCCGTATTTCTCGTAGATGTACTGGATCACTTCCTCGCGCCGCTCATGCTCGAAATCCACGTCGATATCGGGCGGTTCGTTCCTGGCGGATGAAATGAACCGTTCGAAAAGCGTATTGAAAGTAAGCGGGTTTACCGCGGTAATGCCAAGACAGAAACAAACGGTAGAGTTGGCCGCCGAGCCGCGCCCCTGGCAAAGAATGCCCTGCTTTCGCGCAAAACGTACGATATCGTGCACCGTGAGGAAGTAGGGAGCGTAGTCCATTTTTTCCATAAAGGCCAGCTCGTAAAGGATATCGTTTGATATTTTTTTTGGTATATCATCCCCGAAATGTTCGCGCGCGCCTTCCCAGGCAAGATGCGTCAGCTCTTCCTGCGGGGTGCGGCCGCCGGTGGTCAGTTCTTCGGGATATATATACTTCAGGCTGTCCAGCGAAAACCGGCAGGCTTCTTCTATTTCCAGGCTCCGCCGGACGGCGTCGGGATGCCGCATAAAAAGCCGTTCCATTTCGTCCATCGGTTTCAGGTACCGTTCCGCATTGCTATGCAGCAGGTATCCCGCTTCCCGGATCGTTGTTTTTTCCCGTACGCAGGTGAGCACGTCCTGCAGCTCGCGGCGCTGCGGGATATGATAATGCACGTCGTTCGTGGCGACCATAGGCGTATCCATGGTTTCTGCAAGCCGGGCGAGACGGTAGAGTTTTTTCTGATCGTCGCCATCGTACGAACGGGTTGCGCCGAGGTAAAGATCTTTGCCGAATGCTTCGCGGTATTGCAGCAGGGCGGCTTTAAAATCCTCACCGAGATCAAACTGCGCGTTGAGCGTAGCGGGCGGCACTACGATGAATTTTATGCCATGGCGATGCTCATACACATCGTTGCGGTACAGGTGGCATTCTCCTTTTTCCGCTCGCAGGTTGCCGGTGGTAAGCAGGGCGGAAAGCCGGCCGTATGCTTCTTTATCCACCGGGTAAGCCAGCAGGGACGGGCCGTCCAGCAGATCGAGGCGGCAGGCGGGAATGATGCGGATGCCGCATTCCTTCGCGGCGGCATGACCACGCACGATGCCGGCAAAACTGTTGCGGTCGGTGATCGCGATGGCGGAATAACCGTATTCCGCCGCCTGCTGCACCAGCTCTTCAGGATGCGAAGCGCCGCGCAGGAAACTGAAATTGCTGGTGACCTGGAGTTCTGTATAACGCATGTTGCTGTTCGTTTTTCACATTTCAATACCGTTAGACCCATGCGGGCCTCTTTTCTGCATAAAATACGTTTAACCCGAGCGGTTCCTTTCCACGAGAAATAATGTACCCAGTAAGGAAACGTAGTTCCCTTACGCGAAAAAGTATAATTACCCCATGCATAAATTTCGTTGCAAAATACCAGCAACCCTTCACGCAAAAAAACCATGTATAAACCACTTCCTTAGCTGCGTTTCGTTGTAATGTCCGGAGCGGAACAGCCAGTAACGACGGCCCTGCGCGTCTTCCACGGTGTAATAATCCCGGTGCTCTCCGCCATCCAGCCACCATTCGCGTTCAATGCGCTCCGGGCCGTCGGATTTTTTGATCTCGTGCAGGCGGCCCCGGTAGCGGAACAGCATCGGCGGGTAATCCGGGATGGGCGCGGTGACTTCGATCTCCTCGGGATGCGGCAGCAGCAGCACCGGTCTTGGCCGGTGCAGCCGCCAGCCGGTGGCGGGTTTGTCATTTAAAGACAAAGCCCTTGTGACCGATCTTTCCGGCCAGTAATGTTCGTCGGGCAAAAAACGCAGCACGGCATCTGCTCCTGCCCTGCCTGCGATCCTGTCCAGCAGCTCCGCTACCGCGGCGTCTTCCAGGCCGGGGCCCGATGTCCATAGCTTCTCCTGCTGATGTACTGCATCTTCCACCTGCGGCGCTTCCATCACAAACAGCTCAATGCCGAGCGCCGGTTCTATAAGGGGTATTTTCAACCCGAACAATTTATACAGATGCTCTGCATGATGCGACGCGCGGCCCACGGCAATGCCGGTCTCCACTGTTTCTCCGTCTACCTTGAAACACTTCAGCACGGCTTTTCTCAGCCCTTTTCCTTCGTTTTCCAGCCGTTTGCAAAGCGCTTCCAGCAACCGCTGGATGGCGATCCCGATACCCGCGGCCGTCCGTACGGGTTCGAGGCTTTGCAGCCGTTCCTGGTAAGGTGGGTTGATATATATGGGTATGATAAATTCTTCCGCCTGACCCAGCGCCTGGCTCAGCTTCAGCAACAGATCTTCCCCGAAACGCCTGCGCAGCATCGCTTTCGGCATACCGGCAAAAGCGGCGATACGATGAAAGCCGAGCTTCTGCAATTTCTGCAATACTGCCTCATCGGGGCGCAAGGCGGCGGGAGGCAAAGGCAATAATGCAGCGGACTGCTCGCCCATGGGCACTACTATTGCCTCAGAAAGCAGAACAACGGGATGCAGATGCACTCCCACCCCACCCCCAAAACGCGCCACTGCCCAGGCCGTTCCGATGGTATCCGCCATCGCAGCGCGTACATCAAAACCGGCGGTTTTCAGTTTGAGCACTATCTCATTCACATAAGCCTGCTCGCCGCCCCATAGATGCGCGCAGCCGCTCGCGTCCAGCGTGAGGCCGTCAGGGCCGTCCACCGCAACTACCGGCGTAAAACGGATACACCATTCCGCCAGCTTTCTCAATAATTTTTCTTCCAGTCCCGGCCGGGCGTCGAACACCTGCAGCAAAGGCTCAATCGCTTTTGCACCCGCAACGGGCCCGCCGGCCGCAATACCGTTCATCTCCGCCTTTTTGTTTGCCGCGGTAATGGTCATGCGGCCATGCACCGGCGCGGCAAATACAAAAGGAACGTCCTTCAGCAAAGACCGCCGGCGCACCATCCAGTCCGTTGCCAGGTAACGGAACCATATCGCTACATACCGTTTTGCCATCTTATCCCGCTTTCCTCTTCTGACCCGATGCAGCGGCAACCTGCTCTTCCGGCAGCAACAGGAATTTCCCCGCAGCCCATTCCACTTTCCACATTCCCGGCTGGCCGTTCCGCACTTTCAATAGCTCTACCTGCCAGCGCGGGAAACCTACGCCGGGCATCCCGTCTTCCAGCCGGCTGGGCAAAGGCCTCACCTTCCATTGCGCAATACTGGCGATCGTATGCAGCCTGCGGGGATCGGTGCGCAGCAAAAAACAGGTGACGCCGCTCTGCTCCGCTACTAATTGCACCCGCCGCGACTGGGTAAAGGTCATCTCCGCCAGGTCTGCGATCACCGCCGCCAGCCCTTCGCATTTCAAACTTTCCTCCATCGCCCACATTACATCTTTCTCCCGCTGCAGGTCCACAAAAATGAACCTGTCCGGCTCCACACCAAACATTTTCAGAGCAGGCGGAAATATCCTGCGGGATGTACTGATCCAGATACAGGCGCCGCCGCGCTGCATCAGCGCAGACAACAAACCCGCAATGAACCCGCCCGACGCCGCCGTATGCTCGGGCGCTTCGGTCAGGAACTCATGAAGAACACC
>JBQCFV010000015.1:0-2318 GCA_051958695.1 Chitinophaga sp.
CCGTCATGGGCATGCGGTAGATCAGCTCCGACTGGCTGTTTTCCAGCAGCAGCACCCTTTTGCGGCCGATAAACTGGGTGTGGAAGATGTGGCTGAGGTCGATGTCGTAATGCATATGCGCGATGGAACCGGCCCCTCCCACAAATAGCATGGGGTATTTTTTGAGGAAACCTTTGGCGAAAACGTCCGGCCAGGTGAAGTCCTGCACCAGCTGCGGCGCATGCTGGAAGATGTTGAACAGGAAAATGCGGAGCTGTACCGGGCCTTCCTGTATCATGTCCAGGTATTTGCCGAAGGTGATATAATCGTCCGCGCCGTTCACCAGGGTTTTGGCGCCGGCGCGCTCGTTGTTGTAAACGCCTACTGTCCTGTCGCCCACAAGGGATTTGAAATAGTCCCAGGTCCATTTTTGATAAGCTGGCCAGGATTTGGACAATCCGGTAATGATCAGGGGTTTGCGTGGTTCATAATAGCGGGTCCTGAATTCTTCTGCGGTGATGTTCTCAACCCGATCGATGGATTGCATTTGCATACACGCGAATTGTTAAGGGTGAAAAAACAAAATGTCACCAAATTTAACAAATAGATGCATTCGTAGCGCAGGGGATGTAAATCCGTAAAAAGCCCGCGGAACAGCCATAAAAAAACCGGGAGTATTTTTCCCGGTTTCCTATATTAAGTTATGACGATCAATTATTTGCACTAAACAACGTATCCACGAACGCCTCCTTATCAAACACCTGCAGATCTTCCATTTTCTCGCCAATGCCGATGTATTTAACCGGTATTTTGAACTGGTTGGCGATGGCGAGCACTACGCCGCCTTTGGCGGTACCGTCTAGCTTGGTGATGGCGAGCGAGGTCACTTCGGTGGCGGCGGTGAATTGCCGGGCCTGTTCCAGCGCGTTTTGCCCGGTGGAGCCGTCGAGCACCAGCAGCACTTCGTGCGGCGCGTCGGGGATCACTTTGTTCATCACGCGTTTGATCTTGCTCAGCTCGTCCATCAGGTGGAGCTTGTTATGCAGGCGGCCTGCGGTGTCGATGATGATCACGTCCACATCGCGGGCGGCGCCGCTTTGCACGGTATCAAAGGCCACGGCCGCCGGGTCGGAGCCCATTTGCTGTTTTACGATCGGTACGTCCACCCTTTCGCTCCAGATGGTAAGCTGGTCTACCGCGGCGGCGCGGAAGGTATCAGCGGCGCCCAGCAGCACGGATTTGCCGGCTTTTTTGAAGTTGTAGGCGAGCTTGCCGATGGTGGTGGTCTTGCCAACGCCGTTCACCCCTACCACCATGATCACGTACGGCTTTTTACCGGCGGGCACGTCAAAATCGCGGAAGCCGCTATCCGGCGCGTCCACGAGGATGGCCGTAACTTCTTCCTGCAGTATCCTGTTGAGCTCGCTGGTATTCAGGTATTTATCTTTAGCTACGCGCGCTTCTATCTGGCCGATGATGCGTACGGTAGTGTCCACGCCTACGTCCGCCGCTACGAGGGCTTCTTCGAGGTTATCGAGCACTTCTGCATCTACGGTGGATTTGCCGGCGATGGCGCGGCCTATTTTGGAGAGGAAACTATCTTTTGTTTTTTGTAAGCCCTGGTCCAGACTTTCTTTCTTTTCGCGGGAAAAGAGTTTATTGAAAAAACCCATAACAAAATCGATGTTGAAATAAAAATACAGGCGAAAATACAGAATGTAAAGGAGAATGGCGGCAAATGTTGCGATCGTGGCAGGAGGGCGGATCTAAAGGCCGTGCGGGACGGATCAAAGATGACCGGCCGGCGGACCGGGCTGATCCAGGTCTGCCCCAAAACACAAAAAGCCGTCCTGACGCGGACAGCTTTTCGCAGTATGATTAGTAAAGCCGAATTACTTCTGGTTCATGTATTCCTGCACTTTGTCTTTGTGCACGATCGCTTCTTTGAAGGTGTAAGCGCCCGTTTTGGAAGAGCGTTGCGCCCTGATCACTTTCGTCCACACTTTCGCATCAGCCGCGGCTTTGGCGTCCTTTACTTTCGAGTTTTTAGAAGCTTGTTTTGCCATTTTTATAAAAGTTAAGCGTTAATTGTAAGTCAATCGTTCAGGAAGGAGCTAATCGTAAGAACCTTTAACGATTAACTGCTAACAATTAAGTTGACCTTATTTGATTTCTTTGTGTACAGTCACCTTCCTGAGGATAGGGTTGTACTTCTTCAGCTCCAGGCGCTCCGGAGTGTTTTTCTTGTTTTTGTTGGAGATGTAGCGGGAAGTGCCGGGCATACCGGAGTTCTTATGCTCCGTACACTCGAGAATTACCTGCACCCTGTTTCCTTTCTT
>JBQCFV010000016.1:0-3673 GCA_051958695.1 Chitinophaga sp.
GTGGCCAACGGGGACATGTCGAAAAAGATCACCGTGGACGTACGCGGAGAGATCCTGCAGCTGAAAGAGACGCTCAACACGATGGTGGACCAGCTGCGCGCCTTTGCTTCGGAAGTGACGCGTGTGGCGCGTGAGGTGGGTACAGACGGTAAATTGGGTGGTCAGGCCTTTGTGCCGGGTGTGGCCGGTACATGGAAGGAACTTACCGACTCCGTGAACATGATGGCCTCCAACCTTACCAACCAGGTGCGCGGCATCGCAAAAGTGGTGACCGCCGTAGCCACCGGCAACCTCAAACAGAAGCTCTCCATCGTATCGCGCGGAGAGGTAGCGCAGCTTACCGAAACCATCAACGAAATGATCGATACGCTGGCGGTGTTCGCCGACCAGGTAACCACCGTGGCCCGCGAAGTGGGCGTGGAAGGAAGGCTGGGCGGGCAGTCCAGCGTACCGGGCGCATCCGGCATCTGGAAAAATCTTACGGAGAACGTGAACCAGCTGGCGGAAAACCTCACCACGCAGGTGCGCGCCATTTCCGCCGTGGCCTCCGCCGTAACAAAAGGCGATCTCACCCAAACGATACGCGTGGAAGCAAAAGGCGAAGTGGAGCAGTTGAAAGACACCATCAACCAGATGATCGCCAACCTGAAAGAAACAACCCAGCGCAACCAGGAGCAGGACTGGCTCAAATCCAACCTCGCCACCTTTACGCAGATGCTGCAGGGCCAGAAAGACCTGCACACGGTTACCAACCGCATCCTGACGGAGCTGGCGCGCGTGGTGAACGTACAGAAAGGCATGTTCTACGTGCTCAAGCAAAAAGAAAGCGGGGTAGCGCCGAAGCTCAAGCTGCACGCCTCTTACGCATACGGCGAAGATTCGCACATACAGCGCGAGTTCGCGCTCGGGCAGGGATTGGTAGGCCAGTGCGCCGTAAACAAGGAACGCATCCTGCTCACCAATGTGCCCGGCGATTACGTCCGCATCAGCTCGGGACTCGTAGACGCCCCGCCGCTCAACCTCATCGTGCTGCCGGTGCTGTTCGAATCGCAGATCAAGGCGGTGATAGAGCTGGCGTCTTTCGATACCTTCAGCCAAACGCACCTGGACTTCCTCAGCCAGCTCACCGAATCCATCGGCATCGTGCTTAACACCATCGAAGCGAGCTCCCGCACGGAAGACCTGCTGGCACAATCGCAATCGCTCGCAGACGAGCTGCGTAAAGCGAACGAAGAGCTGCAGGACAAAGCGCACCTGCTTGTGAAGCAGAAAAACGAAGTGGAAGAAAAAAACAAGGAAGTGGAAGAAGCGCGTTTGTCCCTCGAAGAAAAAGCCGCGCAGCTGCAGCTCACTTCCAAATACAAATCGGAGTTCCTCGCCAACATGAGCCACGAGCTGCGCACGCCGCTCAATTCCCTGCTCATTCTCGCGCAGCAGCTGTATGAGAATACAGACGGCAACCTCAACGAAAAGCAGGTACGCTACGCCAAAACCATCCATAGCTGCGGCGACGATCTCATCCAATTGATCAACGACATCCTCGACCTCTCAAAGATCGAGTCCGGCTACATTTCAACGGACTTTATCAAAGTACGCTTCCAGGAAGTGGTCACCTTCGTGGAAACCACCTTCAAACATATTTCCGAAAGCAAGAACCTGCGCTTTGGCATAGAGCTGGACGAAAAGCTGCCGCAGATGCTGGAAACGGACGTGCAGCGCCTGAACCAGATATTGAAGAACCTTTTGTCCAACGCCTTCAAGTTCACCGACAAGGGCGAAGTGAAGCTGCGGGTGTACATGGCGGACCGCAACTGGAAAATACCCAACGACAGTCTCGACACCGCCGGCCAGGTAGTGGCATTCGAGATACGCGACACCGGCATCGGCATATCGAAGGACAAACAGAACATCATCTTCGAAGCCTTCCAGCAGGCGGAAGGCTCCACCAGCCGCAAATACGGCGGCACCGGCCTCGGCCTCTCCATCAGCCGCGGCCTGGCCGACCTGCTCGGCGGTTCCATCGAGCTGGTGAGCGAATCCGGCATGGGCAGCACTTTCACGCTCTTCCTGCCGCTCATCAATAGCCAGACCACTATCAGACGAAAAGAAAAGCCGCGTGCGGAAGCGCCGGTAAAATCCCCCGAAACCAAAGACCTTGAAGGGCTCAACGAGATCATCAACGACATCGGCGACGACCGCAACAACATCGTGGAAGGCGACAAGGTCGTGCTCATCGTGGAAGACGATGTGCGCTTCGCCAAGATCATGCAGGAAAAAGCGCATGAGATGGGTCTTAAAGTAGTGGTGGCCGTCAGTTTCGGCGAAGTGTTCGACCTCACCAACAAATACAATCCCATCGCCGTTACGCTCGACGTAAAGCTGCCCGACGCCAGCGGCTGGCGCATACTCGACCTGTTCAAGAACGACGTGAACCTACGGCACATCCACATACAACTCATATCCGGCGAGGAGAACCGGCTGCTGGCCATGCACCGCGGCGCGCGCAGCTTCAACCTCAAACCGCTCAAGTCCGAAGCGCTCACCGTGCTTTTCAAAAAAGTGCTGGAGCAGCACGGACAGAAAAAGAAACGCGTGCTGGTGGTGGAAGACAACCAACCGGACGCTTCGCAGATCGCGCGGATACTCGACCATGGCGAGCTGATAGACCTTGAGTTCGTGGAAGACGGGCAGATGGCGCTGGAAAGGCTGAGCGCCAACACTTACGACTGCATCATCGCCGATTATATGCTGCCCGATGTGGAAGGCTCCGATCTTTTTGCCAACATTCAGGCCTCCAACCGGCAAAATACCACGCCGCTTATCGTATATTCGGCCAAAGATTTTTCGGCCGCCGAAAAATCCAAGCTTAAGCAATACGCCAACAAGATCCTTTTGAAAGACGTCAATTCCCTTGACCTGCTGCTGGAAGAAACCGTGATGAAGCTGCACATCAACCATTTCGCGCTGCCCGAAGAAAAAAGGAAGCTGATCGAAGACCTCCGTTCGCAAAAAGACGTACTGAGCAACAAGACCGTGATGGTGGTGGACGACGACGTGCGCAACCTTTTCGCGCTCACCACGGCTTTTGAAAAATTCCACATCAACACCATCACCGCCGAAAGCGGCCAGGAAGCGATGAACCTGCTCGACGAAAAGGAACATGTGGACATCGTGCTGATGGACATCATGATGCCCGAAATGGACGGTTACGAAACGATGCAGAAGATCAGGCGGGAACATAAGAACAGCGCGCTGCCCATCATCGCCGTAACGGCCAAGGCCATGAAAGGCGACCGGGAAAAATGCCTCGAGGCGGGCGCGTCCGACTACATCACCAAACCGCTGAAGATCGATCAGCTGCTTTCGCTGATGCGGGTTTGGCTTTACAGATAATATTCAACAGCGCGAATGAACAATGCAGTAAAAATATTGATCGTAGACGACCGGCCGGACAATCTCCTGTCCATCGAAACCATCCTGGAAAAGGAACATTACAGCATCGTAAAGGCGGATTCGGGCAGGGCGGCGCTGAAAGCGCTGCTGCGGGAGACCGATTTCTCCCTCATCCTGATGGACGTACAGATGCCCGATATGAACGGTTTTGAAACGGCCGCGCTGATCTACCAGCGCGACAGGCTCAAGAACATACCCATCATCTTCATCACCGCGCATA
>JBQCFV010000017.1:0-2319 GCA_051958695.1 Chitinophaga sp.
ACGATCTGCTGAGCTTTTCGCGCGCCGGCCGCATCACCCCGGAAAGCTTTGTGCGCGTAGATCTCAACACCATCCTGCAGGACGTTACCGGCGACCTCGACGTATCGCTCCAGGAGAAGAACGGCGCCATCCTCTACGACAAGCTGCCCGTGATCGAAGGCAGCGACACCGGGCTGCACCAGCTTTTTCAAAACCTGCTGTCCAATTCCATTAAATTCGCCCACCCGGACCGGCCGCTGGAGATCCGCATCCGGCGCGAGCTGCTCACCGGCAAGGAAGCAGGGCTCGTAAACGAAAAAAGATGGGACGACACCTACTGCCGCATCTCCATTTCAGATAACGGCATCGGGTTCGACCAAATGTACGCGGACCGCATATTCCTCATTTTCCAGCGCCTGCACGGCGTAAGCGAATACAAAGGCACCGGCATCGGGCTGGCGATCTGCAAAAAGATCGTGGACTCGCACAACGGCCTCATCAGCGCCTTCGGCACCGCCGGCGAAGGCTCTACTTTTGTGATCGTGCTGCCGGTCAAACAGGGCCGCGACGATTAATTATTTGCATGTTTATTGCGATATCAACAGATTATGAAAGATACAAGGAAACGCATATTGATGGTGGATGATGATGAAGATGATTTTTTCCTCGTCAATACCCTGCTGCAAGACATCGCCGGCAGCCAGTACGAGCTGGAATGGGCCTCCACGTACGACAAAGCCATTGAGGCCATCGAAAAAAAAGAGCATGAGCTGTACCTCGTCGATTACCGGCTGGGCCGCTACACCGGTCTCGATATCCTGCGGCATTTCCAGCAGATAGGCTACGAAGCCCCCGTGATCATGCTCACCGGCAAAGGCGACTACGCGATAGACAACGAAGCGATGATGGCCGGCGCCTCCGATTACCTCGTGAAAGGCGAGATCACCGGTCCCGAGCTGGAACGCGCCGTGCGGTACGCCATCATGGAGTTCAAGCACCTGCGTACCATCGCGGAGAACGAACGCAAATATTTCGGCATCTTCGAAAAAAGCCACGACCTCATCGTGCTGGCGGACTGCAATAAGAACATCATCGAGGTAAACCCCATCGCGCTGAAAAAAATGCAGTATAGCCGCGACGAATTCCTGGAAATGAACCTGAAAGACCTGTTCATGACCGAAACCGAAGCCGCACAGTTCCTGCAGGACATCTGCGAGGAGGACGCCATCGTGCAGAAAGAATTTTCGTTCCGCAACAAGAACGGGCAGAAGATAGAAGTGCTCGTCAACGCCAACAAGCTCGACGAGCAGCTGGGCACTTTCCTCTGCGTGGCGGAAGACATTACCGAGAAAAAACGGGAGGAGCATGAAAAACGCGCGCAGGAAAAATTCGTGATCTCCGGCCGCATCGCCCGTGTGATCGCCCACGAGGTGCGCAACCCGCTCACCAATATCCTGCTGGCCGTAGGCCAGTTCAAGCAGGAAGATACCGTGGAGCGCGAAGACCGGGAACTGTACCTTGACATCATCGAGCGCAACTGCACGCGCATCAACCAGCTGGTAACCGAGCTGCTGCAATCCACCCGCATGATGGAACTGCACCTGCAGGAGCACCGGGTGAACGCGCTCGTGAAAAACGCGCTGGCGCTCGCGCAGGACCGCCTGCAGCTAAACGACATGCAGCTGCACGAGTTCTACGCCGAAAACGATGTGGTGCTGCTGGCCGACGAAGAAAAAATGAACATTGCACTGCTTAATATCTTTATCAACGCCATTGAAGCGATGACCCCCGGCGAAGGCATCCTCACCGTGAGCACCGAGCAGGAGAACAGCCGGGTGTACATCCGCATCCGCGACAACGGCATGGGTATCCCCGAAGATAACAAAGGCCGCCTCTTCGATCCCTTCTTTACTTCAAAAACAAAAGGCACCGGCCTCGGGCTTACTTCCACCCAAAACATCATCATCAACCACAAAGGCAACATCCATGTGGAAAGCGCGCCCGGCGAAGGAACGCTTTTCACCATCGTGCTGCCGGCCGGCTGACGCGCTCTTCACGCCCGGCGGGCTTCAACTCCTTACAAACCACAAAACGGGAAACCGGACGGCTTACAGGCCTTCCCTTTTCCCGTTTTTATGGATCGGATTTTTACCCTTGCGTTCGTTATACGGCGCGGCCTCGGATAATATTGATCAGCACCGCGATAATGGCCAGTACCAGTAAAGCGTGAATAAGGCCGCCAGCAGAGTAAACAAAGAATCCAAGTACCCATCCTATAATAAGGATCACCGCGATCAGATAAAGTAAGTTGCTCATGTCGATGGATGTTTAGTTCAACCG
>JBQCFV010000018.1:0-2584 GCA_051958695.1 Chitinophaga sp.
ATCGATCCCGCGAAGATCGAAGAGAAGATCACCAAAAAGACCAAAGCCATCCTCGTGGTGCATATTCTCGGTCTGCCCGCGGATATGGACAGGATCATGGCTATCGCAAAAAAACATAACCTCCTCGTTATAGAAGACGCATGCCAGGCGCATCTCGCTTCATACGATAACAAAATTGTCGGTTCCATCGGCAAGGCCGGCTGCTTCAGCTTTCAAAATTCAAAGAACCTGCCCATCGGCGAAGGCGGCGCCATCGTTTCCGATGACGAGCACTTTATCGACAACTGTTTTGCCGCGCATAACCTCGGTTATGCCTACGGCACCTCTACCGGCGCGGTGGCGGGAGACAGTTTTATGAAAGCCTCGAAGATCAGGCTGACCGAATATGCCGCGGCTATCGGCCTGGCCCAGCTGAAACGTCTTGAAGAACAGACCAACACCCGGCATGAGAACGCGGCTTATCTCAGCAGCATGCTGAAAGACGTTCCCGGCATTACGCCCATCAAACTTTATGATAAAGTAACGCGCGGCGCATATCACCTGTACTCCTTCCGCTACGATCCCGGTGCTTTCAAAGGTATGCCCCGCGCGAAGTTCCTCGAAGCACTGCGAAAGGAGGGCGTGCCCTGCTCCGGCGGTTACAAGGTGATGCATACGCAGGAATTTATGCGGCAGACTTTTGGCACGCGCATTTACAAAAGTTTTTATTCGCCAAAGATGCTGGATTTCGAAGACTACAAACGGCGCAACGATTGCCCGGAAAACGCCGCCCTTTGCAACAGCGCGGTGTGGATGACCCAGAACATCCTGCTGGGCTCGCGGAAAGACATGGAAGGCATCGCGGAAGCCATCAAAGGCATCAGCAGGAACGCGGGAAAGATCTAACAATATCATAGTCGAACTACCAATACATGCAAGCAGAAAAGCAAGGTGAGCAGGCCGTCCTGGAAACAGATATACCAAACACGGGAAAACTGACCGCAAAAACTTTTGATTCCGGCTTCGAGCTGGCGCACGATTCATACAACGCCATTACGGTGGCGAGCGACGGGAAGGTGTATTATGTGCTGTCGTCGGACAAGCATGATGTGGCGGGCAGGATGTACGCTTACGATCCGCGCAGCGGCGGCATTCAGCTGCTGGGCGACCTTACCGAGATCTGCGGGGAGAAAGGGAAAAAATTTATTTCGCAGGGCAAAAGCCATGTGGAGTTCTTTGAACGGAGCGGCAAGCTTTACTTTTCCACGCATGTGGGATATTACGAGCTGATAGACGGGATGGACCGCCTGCCGGTAAATGCGCCGGAAGGGTACAAGCTGTACAGCGGCGGGCATATACTCGCTTACGATATGAAAACGGGCGCGTTTGAAGACCTGGGCATTTTACCCGGGGGCGAAGGCGCCGTATCGATGACGATGGACACGGAACGCGGGAATATCTTTTGCATTTCCTGGCCGCTCGGGCATTTTATCACTTTCAACGTGAGCACCAGGGAGATGAAGAACTTCGGCCCCACGGCCGGCCGCGGTGAAGGCGGCACGCCGGGAAAAGATTTCCGTTCGCTTTGCCGCTCGCTGTTCGTAGACCGGCGCGACGGCACCGTGTATTTCTCCACGGCCTCCGGCGACATATTCGCGTACGCCCCCGGCGCAAACAAGCCGCGCAAGCTCGAAGACGCGGACCTGCGCATCGATTATTTCGGAAAGTACCAGCCGGAACAGCCCGGCAGCATGGGATACAACTGGCGCAAGATATGCTGGCACGAAACGGACGAAGTAGCCTACGGCGTGCACGGCAACTCGGGGTATCTTTTCAGATTCGATCCGGCCGCGCAGAAAATAGAGCTGATCGAAAGGATCACATCGGAGCTGTCCCGCAAAAGCGGGATGTTCGACCAGTTCAGCTACGGCTATCTTGGCTTCCAGCTGGGGCCGGACAATGAAACGGTGTATTATCTCACCGGCGGCCCCATCTACGTCAACGGCAAACGCCTCGGCGGGCTGAACGAGATCGGGAAGGGAGCGGCGAAGGGATTGGAAAACCTCCACCTTGTTACGTATCACCTGCCGACCGGCACATACAACGATCACGGCCCGATCTTTTATGAGAATGGCGACCGGCCGTTGTACGTGAACTCGATCGCTGTCGGGAAAGATGGAGGTATTTATACGCTGGCGATGATCGAGAGGAACGGGCGGACGGTAACCGATCTGATACGGATACCCGATCCGTTGAAGCGGGGGAAGGATTGAAAAACAAATTACACAAAAAGTGCTGCAGGAAAGGATGCATGGGATCAACAACAAATTCACGCTACAGATGACGATCAAACTGAAATATGTATTCTTCGCCCTGCTGGTGCTCTTCCTGCAGAACGCTTCCGCGGCATTTATAAAAGCAGGCGCTGGTAAAGTGATCATAACGCCGGAGCTGCCTTTTTACCTCACCGGCTACGCCGGAAGGGATTCCATGGCGACCACCAAAGTGCACGACCTCTGGGCGAAAGCATTGGTGATAGAAGAAAGTCCGGCAAACAGGATCGTGATCGTGACCGCCGACGTGCTGGGCCTTACGCCCGCCATCA
>JBQCFV010000019.1:0-7225 GCA_051958695.1 Chitinophaga sp.
CTGGTGATCGTTTCGCTGGGCACCAACGAGGCTTTCGGCGGAGTATCTGCCATGCAGCTGCGGCAGGAGATCGGAAAAATGACGGGAGAAATGTTGAAGCTGAACCCGGACGTACGTTTCCTGTTCACCACGCCACCGTCAGGGATGCTGAAGAAACGGTACGTGCCTTATAAAAAGAAAGGCAGTAAACGTACGTATTACCGCGTGAGGTATGTGAAAGTGCCGCAGGCTACCACGCTCCGCGACGCGATGATCACATTGTGCGACGAACATGGCTGGGCTTACTGGGACCTCTTTGGCGCCATGAAGGCGGACAAACGTTTTGCCCGCGCCTGGAGCCGCGACCACGTGCATTTTAACGCCTACGGTTACCGCCTGCAGGGGCAGCTGCTGGCAGAAGCCATCCTGGCGGCTTACGAACAATGGAACAAAACAAACGTCAAACCATAATTCATGTCTTTTGAAAACCTGAAATCGCTGTTGCTCTACAACAAAGAGGAATTGATCCTCTTCAACAGCGCGTTTTTCCTGTATTTCTTCACGGCTTTCCTGCTTTGCTACCAGCTGGCGCGAAAGAACGAAAGAGCCAGGGTATGGGTGTTCACGCTGTTTTCCCTCTACTTCTTTTACAAAGCCTGCAACGAATACGTGCTGCTGGTGATACTCTCCGCCATCGTGGATTTTTATATCAGCAACCGCATCCATACCGAAGAAAAGGACGCCGTGCGCAAGCGCCTCCTCTGGTTCAGCGTAGCGATCAACGTGGGCATGTTGTGTTATTTCAAATACACCAACTTCTTCATACAGATCGTCAACGACGTTACCGCGGGGCATATCAGTCCGCTGAACCTCATTCTGCCCATCGGCATTTCTTTCTACACTTTCGAAAATCTCAGCTACACGGTAGACGTATACCGGCGGGAGATCAAGCCGGTCAACCGTTTCATGGACTACCTGTTTTTCCTTTCCTTTTTTCCGAAGCTGATGATGGGCCCCATTGTACGCGCGGCGGACTTTATCCCGCAGATACGGAAGCCGTACGTGCTGAGCATGGAAGACGTGGGGAAAGGGATGTTCCTCATCATCAGCGGCCTGTTCAAAAAAGTGGTGCTGAGCGATTTTATCAACCAGAATTTTGTACAGTACATTTTTGACGACCCCGGCCGTTACACCGGCATAGAATGCCTGTTTGCCGTGTATGCGTACGCGTTGGTGATCTACTGCGATTTCTCCGGGTATTCCGATATGGCGATCGGCATCGCCCGCTGGCTGGGCTTCAGGCTGCCGCCGAACTTCGACAAGCCTTACCAGAGCAGCTCCATCACCGAGTTCTGGCGGCGCTGGCATATTTCTTTATCGTCATGGCTCAAGGATTATATCTACATTCCGCTGGGCGGCAACCGTAAAGGCACTTTCCGGCAATATGTGAACCTGATGCTGACGATGCTGATCGGCGGCTTCTGGCACGGCGCCAGCTGGAATTTTATTTTCTGGGGCGGCGTGCACGGCGGCGCATTGGGCCTTGATAAAGTATGGGCGCAATGGCAAAAAGCCCGCGGCTGGCTGCGCAATACCCCGCTGAAAGCCCGTCTCTGGAAGGTGGGCGGCATTTTATTCACCTTTCACCTGGTCTGTTTCTGCTGGATATTTTTCAGGATGGAACATTTCAGCGGGGCCTGGACGGTGCTGCGGCAGATCACGCAGGATTTCCAGGGGCATTTGCTGCCGCAGCTGCTGGCGGCTTACCCGCAGGTGTTCCTGCTGATGGGGCTGGGGTATTTCCTGCATTTCCTGCCGCCGGTGGCGGAAAAAAAGCTCGAAAAAGGCCTGCAGCTGATGCCGCTCTGGGGCTCCGTAGCCGTAATGGTGGTCTTCCTCTGGTTCCTCAACGAAGTGAAAACTTTGGAACCCATGATACCGATCTACCTGCAATTTTAGGATGTTTTCGTAGTGAACGCATTTAAAATCTGAAGTGTATGCTGTTTTTTTTACATGCGTGTGTACAAACCTGATAATAAGTGAGTACCTTTGCGTCCTAACTTTTGTCTTTAAAGTAAAACTTATGCGTACTGTTACACTGAGAAGGGTTGTGATAACCGGAATGGGAGCTATCACGCCGATCGGTAATGATGTGGACACGTTCTGGAAAAACCTGAAGGCCGGAATGAGTGGGGCCGGCCCGATTACCAAGTTCGACACCACTGAATTTAAAACGAAATTCGCCTGCGAACTGAAGGGCCTTGATATAGATGCGTTCATTGAGAAGAAGGAAGCCCGCAAGATGGACACCTTCACCCAATACGCGATGGTAGTGGCGCAGGAAGCCATCCGGCATTCCGGCGTTGACCTCGAGAAGACCGACCGCAGCCGCTTCGGCGTGATCTGGGCATCCGGCAACGGCGGCATGCAAACCTTCGAGGACCAGATCGTGGAGTTCACCCAGGCCAACTTTGTGCCGAAGTTCAGCCCCTTCTTTATCCCGCGGCTTATTTCAGACATCGCCGCCGGTCAGATCGCCATTAAATATGGCCTGATGGGCATCAACTATTGCACGGTTTCCGCCTGCGCATCTTCCAACAGCGCGCTGGTAGACGCTTTCAACTATATCCGTCTCGGCAAGGCCAACATGATCATCGCCGGCGGTTCGGAAGGCCCCATCACCCGTGCGGGCATTGCGGGCTTTAACGCCCTCAAGGCGCTTTCCACCCGCAACGACGATGCCGTGCATGCTTCCCGCCCCTTCGACAAAGACCGCGACGGTTTTGTAATGGGCGAAGGTGCGGGCGCCATTATCCTCGAAGATTATGAGCACGCCATCGCGCGCGGCGCAACCATTTATGGTGAAATGGTGGGCGGCGCCATGAGCTGCGACGCATATCACCTTACCGCCACTCACCCCGAAGGCGTGGGCGCGCAGCTGGGGATGAAGGAAGCGCTGGCAGACGCCGGTCTTTCCATCGAAGACGTGGATTACATCAACGCGCACGCTACTTCCACGCCGCTGGGCGACGTGAGCGAGCTGAAAGCGATCAACGCATTGTTCGGCGAGCACGCGTCCAAAATAAATATCAGCGCTACCAAATCCATGACGGGTCACCTGCTGGGTGCGGCCGGCGCTATTGAAGCCATTGCGTGCATCAAAGCGGTGCAGGAAGATATTGTGCCGCCCACCATCAATACCACCGCGCTGGGCGAAGATATTCCCGAAGGGCTGAACCTCACGCTGGGCAAGGCGCAGCAGCGTACGGTGAATGTTGCGCTGAGCAATACTTTCGGTTTCGGCGGTCATAATGCGATCGCTGCATTCGCGAAATTCAAGGGATAAAAAATCGCATTTAAATAGAAAACAAGGGGTGGAAATAACAACTTCCACCCCTTTATATTTTTACATATTAGCAAATCAAATATCCCCTGTTTTGCTTTTGGTGAAAGAAAACATTTGTTAATTTTACGTTCGTTAACCTTAATACGAAAACGTATGTTTTGATTTGTTTGTTAGTGTACCCGCGTACTCACTGTTTTATTCAGCACCGATTTGCAGATGTTTGTGAATGCCTTACCTGGCAAGCGTTTGCGCGCATGTTCGTGAATGGGGTGTGATGGATTCGCAGGATGCAATCTGTTTGTCTGCAGCTCGCATTTCGGATGCGTTTGTGATCTGTTTTTTGCATGCAGTTCGTGTTTGGGATGTGTATGCGATCTGTTTTTTGCATGCAGCTCGTATTTCGGATGCATATGTGATCTGTTTTTGATGCAGCCGCGTTTGGGATGCGTATGCGATGCAGCAAGCATTATTGTTTTTGACCGGTGTTATGCGCTGAATTCATTCCGTGTTTTGGATACGGGGCATGGTGTCTTCGTGTTTTGGACTCGGGACATGGTGTCTCCGTGTTTTGAATCGCGGGACATGGCGTCGGAATCAGAGATCCCATGCAATATTTGCAGTCGGCACTGAAGGCCGGTTGGTGCCCGGAAATATATATGCACTTGTTAACCCGGTTTCAGAAGAAGCCAATTTTTTAATCTTTTAAACCACACTTGAAAAAATGAAACAGCTGAAAAAAAGTTTCGGGCTGATGGCAGCCATTGTTGTAACGTTAACCGTATCCTGTCAAACCCAGCATGAACTCGTAAAACCTATTCATTACAATTTCCTGGAAGACCTTGACCCGGATTCCGTATTAATGCTTTGTCCGCCGCCTTCCGCCGGGCGGGTAAGCAGCGGCGGATGGAACGGTAATTTGATCTGGTATGAAGCGTATCCGGCGCCGCAAAAGGCGCTGCAGGGAGGGCGGTAGCATTCTGAAAACGGGATTGGATGGGAAGGCCGCATGCAGTTGTCTTGTAAATTCATTCGGCGAAGCCGCCATAGTGAGTAGGAGTAACTGTTTACCGGCAATTCTTTCACGCCGGAGCCCCTCGGCAATGTTAAGAAAACATTGCTGGCGGAAGGAAAGCCACGCAATTATCCTGAAATTCATGCGGCGAAGCGCCAATAGTGAATTGAGTAACTGTTTACCGGCAATTCCCGCCCCGCGAAATGCGGCTAATCTAAAAAAGGAGCTGACGAAAGGCACACCCGGTAACAAGCGCAAAACCGCTTATATGCCATCACCGCTGCCTTCGTCAGCCCCTTTCCATTCCTGCCTGATAATCAGGGAAATATCCGCCTGCGGCGTTTCCCCGTCCCGCCGGCCTCCATTTTATTTTTCATTCCCTGTACAAATACGTAGTTTAGTACTTTGAATTTCGTGTTCGGGAACTATATGGCAAAACAAAAGCAGAAAACTACAATAAAACCCGCCCCGGCAGCTCAACAACAGGAAGAAATGATCGAAGTGTACGGCGCCCGGGAGCATAATCTCAAAAACCTGGATATCCGCATCCCGAAGAACAGCCTGGTGGTGATCACCGGCATCAGCGGCAGCGGAAAATCTTCCCTCGCATTCGACACAATCTACGCCGAAGGCCAGCGCAGGTACATGGAGAGCTTCTCCGCCTACGCCCGCCAGTTCATCGGCGATATGGAACGCCCGGATGTGGACAAGATCATGGGCCTTTCCCCCGTGATCTCCATCGAGCAGAAGACCACCAACAAAAACCCGCGTTCCACCGTGGGCACCATCACCGAGATATACGACTTCCTCCGCCTCCTGTACGCCCGCGTCGGCGAAGCCTTCTCTTACAACACCGGCAAACGCATGACGCGCTTTTCCGAAGAGGAGATCATGGGCCACATCTTCGCCAATTTCCCCAAAAAGAAACTGGTGATACTCGCGCCGCTCGTACGCGGCCGCAAAGGCCACTACCGTGAGCTGTTCGAACAGGTGCGCAAGCAGGGTTTCGTGAAAGTACGCGTGGACGGCGAAGTACTCGACCTGAAAGAACGCATGCAGGTAGACCGCTACAAGATCCACGACATCGAGCTGGTGATAGACCGTGTACAAGTGCAGGAAGACGCGCGCGTACGCATCAGCCAGAGTATCCAGAAAGCGCTGCAGATGGGCAAAGGGCTCATGTTCATCATGGACCACGACAGCGGCAAGGTGAACCAGTACAGCCGCCAGCTGATGTGCGAGGATACCGGTATTTCCTACGAGGAACCTTCGCCCAATACCTTTTCCTTCAACTCGCCGTACGGCGCCTGCCCGCGGTGTAAAGGTCTTGGTACGATCTACCAGATTGACATGGACGAAGTGCTGCCCGACCGCAGCAAGTCCATCAGCGAAGGCGGTCTCGTGCCGCTCGGCGAAGCGAGGGATACCTTCACTTTCAAACAGATCCAGCAGCTCGCCAAAAAATATAAGTTCTCCCTCAGCGCGCCCATCGCAAAGATCCCGGAGAACGCATTGAACGTGCTGCTGTTCGGCGATGAGAACGGCAAGCTGGAAGTGGACATGGACTTCGGGGAAAACGGCTCCGAAAGCTACGCCACCGAATACGAAGGCGTGGTGAACATGGTGCGCCGCTACTTCAACGATACCTCGTCCGACGCCGTGCGCAACTGGGCCGAAGGGTTCATGAAACTCTCCACCTGCCCCGAATGCAACGGCGCCCGCCTCAAAAAGGAAAGCCTCATGTTCAAAGTGGACGGGCAGAATATTTCTGAGCTGGGCGAAATGAACCTCAGCAAGCTCGCCGCGTGGTTTGCCGATATCGAAAAACGCCTCGACAAAAAACAGAATACCATCGCGAAAGACGTGCTCAAAGAGATCCGCGAGCGCCTCGGCTTTTTGCTGGACGTAGGTTTGACCTACCTCACGCTCAACCGCGCCACGCGCACGCTGAGCGGCGGCGAAAGCCAGCGCATCCGTCTCGCCACGCAGATCGGTTCGCAGCTGATGGGCATCACCTATATCCTCGACGAGCCGAGCATCGGCCTGCATCAGCGGGACAACATGCGGCTCATCGAAGCATTGCGCAACCTCAAGGCCATGGGCAACACCGTGATCGTGGTGGAGCACGATAAAGACATCATGCTGCATGCGGACCACCTGATAGACATCGGGCCAGGCGCGGGCATACACGGCGGCAGCGTGGTGGCGCAAGGCCGTCCTGACGAAATGCTGCAGCTGGATACCGCCACCGCAGGGTATCTCAACGGCATCCGCGAAATACCGGTGCCGGAAAAACGCCGCAAAGGCAACGGCAAGTTCCTCGAACTGAAAGGCGCCACCGGCAACAACCTGAAGAACGTAACGCTGAAGCTGCCGCTGGGCGTGTTCACCTGCGTAACGGGCGTTTCAGGCAGCGGCAAGTCCACCCTCATCAACGAAACCCTTTACCCGATCCTCTCCAAACACGCCTACGATTCCAAGCTCGTGCCCATGCCATACAAAAGCATCAAAGGGCTGGAGGAGATAGACAAGGTAATTGAAATAGATCAAAGCCCCATCGGACGCACGCCGCGCAGCAACCCGGCTACGTACTGCGGCTTTTTTACGGAGATCCGCCAGCTGTTCGCCGCGGTGCCGGAAGCAAAGATCAGGGGATACAGCGCCGGGCGTTTTTCTTTCAACGTAAAAGGCGGCCGCTGCGACGTTTGCGACGGCGCGGGCGTACGAGTGATAGAAATGAACTTCCTGCCGGACGTGTACGTGCATTGCGAAAAATGCAACGGCCGCAGGTACAACCGCGAAACCCTCGAGATACGTTATAAAGGCAAATCCATCAGCGACGTGCTGGACATGACGGTGGAAGAAGCCGTGGAGTTCTTCCAGCCGGT
>JBQCFV010000020.1:0-4068 GCA_051958695.1 Chitinophaga sp.
GGCTGACCAAAAGTAATGGTCAGCCCCTTTTTATCCGGCTACCGGATAGAGACCTGTCATCGTTTAAGCGATTCTCAATGCCTTCAATTTACTGATGGGGAAACCGAAACGAGCACACCCCGCCGCAGAACGGCATCAGCCCGTAACGGGGCGCCTATCCGTTTTCCGCCCGATTTACCGTACTTTTGCGGCTTAACGCAACCGTCAACAGGACCTTCAACGACCTGAACCTGAACAAACCGCTGCTTGCGGCCCTGCAAGACCTGAACGTAACCACGCCCACCACCATCCAGCACAAGGTGTTTTCGGTAGTGATGAGCGGGCAGGACGTATGCGGTATCGCGCAGACCGGCACGGGCAAAACCTTTGCTTACCTGCTGCCCTGTCTCCGCCAGTGGTCGTTCTCCAAAGACCGGTTCCCGCAGGTGCTCGTGGTAGTGCCCACCCGCGAACTGTTGGCGCAGGTCGTAGAATCCGTGAAAAAACTCACGGCGTACATGAACGTTGACGTGGCCGGTTTTTACGGCGGCACGAACATGAACCCGCAAATGGCGACCGCCGAAGGCAAGCTGGACGTGGTAGTGGCCACCCCCGGCCGCCTGGTGGACATTGTGCTGAGCGGCGCGCTCAAGCTCAAGAACATCAAAAAGCTCGTGATAGACGAAGTGGACGAAATGCTGAACCTCGGTTTTCGCACGCAGCTCAAAAACATCCTCGACCTGCTGCCGGTAAAAAGGCAGAACCTCATGTTCTCCGCTACCATCACGCCGGAAGTGGAAGCGCTCATCACCGAGTTTTTCAACAATCCAGCCGTAATCGAAGCCGCACCGGCAGGCACGCCGCTCACGAACATCGCGCAGCGCGTGTACCACGTTCCTAACTTCAACACAAAAGTGAACCTGCTGGAACTGCTGCTGAAAGAACAAACGGACATGAGCAAAGTGCTGCTCTTCGTTTCCACGAAACAGCTCGCGGACCAGCTGTTTGAGAGCCTCGAGGCGGACATGCCGGGCAAAGTAGGCGTGATTCATTCCAACAAAGAGCAGAACTATCGTTTTAATTCCGTGAACCGCTTCCAGGACGGCACTTTCAGGCTGCTCATCGCGACGGACATCATCGCGCGCGGGCTGGACATTTCGGAAGTAACGCACGTGAACAACATCGATATGCCGGAAGCGCCGGAAAGTTATGTCCACCGCATCGGCCGCACCGGCCGGCAGGACAAAGAAGGCGTCGCCATCAGCTTTGTAACGGAAAAAGAAATGGAGCAATTGGAAAAAGCGGAAGCGGTGATGAATTACAAAGTGCCCGTCGCGCAACTGCCCGGTCATCTCGAAATTTCAACGGTGCTCACCAAAGCGGAAATCCCCGAAACGATCGTGCCGAATATTGTATTGAAGCAGCCGAAACGCGAATCCGGCGCGGCTTTTCACGAGAAGTCCGCGAAAAACCGTAAGGTGAACGTTAAGGTCAGCCACAAAGAAAAAATGATGAAAAAATACGGCAAGCCGAAAAAACGCGGCAGTAAAAAACGCTGAGCTTACAAATTCAGCAGCCCGAATTTATACAGGTTATTCACGGGTTTGTTATCCCAGAACAATTCAAAATCTTCCAGCCCCGCGGCCGCATAGCTGTCCTTCACTTCCTGCAGCGTAAGCGGTTTGGGCTGCTCCACCGAGGCCTTTTCCAGTATGCCGGCCAGCCATTCGCCCTGTTGCGGGTCTACATTGATATTGATCTTTTCTTTCCGGTTCTGGAAAGTGAGGGAAGTTACCTCCCAGCTATTGCCTTTTTTACTTTTGGTATAGGTTTCCAGCGACGGTTTTTTGCCCAGCCATACGATCTTGGCGTTGGGTTTCGGGGAAGCGAATTTGTCCTCGCTGAGCGCGTTCACGATATAATCCGGCGGTATCTTCGTTTTGGGCACTTTGAACTCGAACCACTTCTGCAAAGGATCGTCGAGGCAAAGGCCGTGCATAAAATTGAACAGCGATTTTTTCAGACCGAAGCTGAACGATTCATGATCGGCGCCGGTGTCGTCGATGTGCCGGAGGTCGTTGTTGGCGAAGGAGCCCATCGCTTCCATTTCCTTGCGCACGTTGTATTTCGCGGGGTCGAGGCCAACGGGGCTATGGGCCGTCATGGTGAAAAGATGCCAGAACGCGGACTGCAGGATGCCGGCTTTGAACATCTGCCTGACCATTTCCAGCGAATCGATGGTTTCCTGCGCGGTTTGCGTGGGAAAGCCGAACATGAGGTAGGCGTGCACCATGATGCCCGCTTCCGTAAAGTTGCGGTTCACCTGCGCCACCTGCGCCACGGTAATGCCTTTTTGTATCAGCGCCAGCAGCCTGTCCGACGCTACTTCCAGCCCGCCGCTCACCGCGATGCAGCCGGATGCTTTCAGCAGCAGGCAAAGGTCGCGGGTAAAGCTCTTTTCAAAACGGATATTCGTCCACCAGCTGACGGTAAGTTTCCGCCGGATGATCTCCAGCGCGAGCGCGCGCATCAGTGCGGGCGGCGCGGCTTCGTCCACGAAGTGGAAACCGGTTTCCCCGGTTTGTTGGATGATCTCTTCCATCCTGTCCACCAGCAGCGAAGCCGCGATGGGCTCGTACAAACGGATATAGTCGAGCGAAATATCGCAGAACGTGCATTTGCCCCAATAGCAGCCGTGCGCCATCGTGAGCTTGTTCCAGCGGCCGTCGCTCCACATGCGGTGCATGGGGTTCACTACCTCTATCGCGGAAATGTACCGGTCGAGCAGGAAGTCGCTGTAATCGGGCGTGCCTACCTGGCCCTGTTTGTAATCGGCGCAGCTTTGGTTGTTGAAGTACTTTACTTCGCCGTTTACCAGCATGAACGTTCTTTTCAGCTCGTCCTGCGTTTTTGTTCCCGTTACAAAACCATAGAGATTTTCGATGGGCGCTTCGCCGTCGTCCAGCGTAATAAAATCATAAAATCTGAACACGCGCGCATCGCTGAGCGAACGCAGTTCCGTATTGGCAAAGCCTCCGCCCATAGCTATTTTCACGCCGGGGTAGTTTTCTTTGATCCACTGGCCGCATCGCAGCGAGGTGTAAAGGTTTCCGGGGAAAGGCACGGAAAGCGCCACCATAGCCGGTTGTATCGCGGCCATTTTTTCGGAGAGTATATTGATGAGAATTTCGTCGATATAGGTATACGGCTGCTGCAGCGCTTCGTAGAGCGCGTCGAAGCTGTTGGCGGAGCGGGCCAGCTTTTCCGCATAGCGGCTGAAACCAAAATGTTCGTCCACGCATTCCATGATCAGATCGCTGAGATCTTCGAGGTACATGGTGGCGAGATGTTTGGCCTGGTCCTGCGTGCCCATGGAACCAAAGGCCCAGCTAAGGTCTTCCAGCTGCGCGAAACGGCCTGCTTCCGGCAGGAAGTCGCGTTTGCAGATGCGGTGCGCCAGGGTGGGATTATGACCTTGCAGAAAACGCACCACATCGTCGATGGTATGAATGTAATCGTCCTGCAAAGCGATGATGCGCGCAATATTTTCCGGCACCGGTTTTTCATAACGGCTCACGCGTTCGAAAAGCGTTTGCAGCCCGTTTTTGGAGAACAGCGCGAGCGTAACTTCAATGCCAAGGTCCGCCTGGAATGCGGGAATGTTCCTGGTATTCAGGAATCCCTTCAGGTAGGCCGTGGCCGGGTAAGGCGTGTTCAGCTGCGTAAAAGGCGGCGTGATCAGGAAAACGGGTGCGCTCAAATCAAATCGGTTTAAACCGCAAAAATATCACTAATTCGTTAAACGGGGATTTCCTATTTTACGGCCCTTATGGCTTCCATCAGAACCTTGACGACCCTTTTGACCCTGGCTTTTTCCATTCCCGCCATGGCGCAGAACGATACTACGACGCTTGGCGGCGTTACCGTACACGGATATTCCCAGCAACGGCAGCTCGACGCGGTTCCTGCGGCGGTAAGCCTCGTGCGCCCGCAGGACCTGCAACGGCTTTCCGGCCAGTCCATATTGCCCGCGCTCAATACCCTGCCCGGCGTGAGGATGGAAGAGCGTTCGCCCGGCAGCTACCGGCT
>JBQCFV010000021.1:0-5365 GCA_051958695.1 Chitinophaga sp.
CCACGCTCATGGAATTATGCGGCCTAAAAATGCCTTACAAGACAGACGGGGAAAGCATCGCCTCATTAACACGCAAAACGTCCGATCCTTCGCTGCGCAATGCCGCATACAGCTATTTCCGGCAGGGCGTTACGCTACGCACCGGCCGCTACCGCCTCACAAAATATTACAGGAAAGCGCAGCCGCAGATCGAGCTGTACGATCACGAAAAAGATCCGTATGAAAACAGGAACATCGCGGCGGAAGAACCCGCAACGGTGCAGCGGCTGATGAAGCTGCTGGACGAAGGGGATACGGGCGTGTTTAGGGACGGAGCGGAATAATTGCGTTCACGACGATGTATAGGAATGTCGGAGATACCGGCGTATTCAAGGAATTATTCCATTACGGCACCCGGGAATCGTCAAGTATACCCGCGTATCTAAAGCAATCTCAAACGATCACGTCCACCAGGGCGCATCGGGGTACGAAACATCAAGGATCACCTGCTCGCCGATGCGCGGCAGCGTAAGCCTTACGCCTTTTTCGGCGGCGCTGTTCATGGCCCTGATCGGCGGCTCGTTCCAGGCATGAAAGGCGAGCGCGAATTTTCCCCAGTGCACGGGCATCAGCACTTTGGCTTTCAGCTCGGTGCTGGCCTGCACGGCGTCTTCCGGGTTCATGTGGATGTTCGGCCATTGCGGGTTGTATTGCCCGGCCTCGAGGATCGCCAGATCAAAAGGCCCGTACTTTTCGCCGATCTCGCGGAAGTGCGGCCCGTAGCCGGAATCGCCGCCGATAAAGATCTTCCGGCCATTATTCTCATACACAAAGGACGACCACAACGAGCCGTTGCGGCGGAGACTGCGCCCCGAAAAATGACGCGCGGGAGTGGACGTAAGCGAAGCGCCGGTCGCTATTTCCTTCCGGTCGCCCCAGTCCATTTCATTGATGACGGCGGCCGGCATGCCGTAATGCCGCAACGTTCTGCCCACGCCCAGCGCGGTGTACACGGCTTTCACGCGGTGGCGCAGCCTGCGGATGGTTTGGGCGTCCAGGTGATCGTAATGGTTATGGGTGATGATGAGAATATCGATATCGGGAAGGTCTTTTACGCTGTAGACATTGCTGCCCTGGAAAGCGCGCACGGTGAAGGGAACGGGAGAGGCGTTGCCGCTGAAAACCGGGTCTACCAGGATGTTCAGCCCCCTGTCCTGCACGAGGTAGGACGAATGCCCGAACCAGGTGATGGCGGTTTCGCTGGCGGGTGTTTCTTTCAGGTCGGTGTGAACGGTGGGTACGGCGGCGGAAGGGTACGCCAGCGGCGGCTTGCGGAAGAATTTGAAGATCAGCCGCCAGAACGAGGTGTCTTTCGTCATCAGCTCCGTGGGCACCTGGTTATGAAAGGCGCCGTTCCTGAAATTGGGAGATGTCCATTCCATAAAGACGAATGTACGCAACAGTGTCGGATTCTTACAATTTGGATCAATTACATCGTTGTATTTTAGCGGTATGGTATCTATAGAAACATTCCGGGAAATTTGCCTGTCGATGCCCGAGGCATACGAGGTGCCGCATTGGGACCGCGCCGCGTTCCGCACCAAAAAACGGATCTTCGCCACCCTGCTGGAAGCGGGGCACACCGCCAATTTCAGGTTTACGCCGGAAGTGCAGGCAGCCTTCTGCGCGCAGGACGCGCAGGGCTTTTATCCCGTGCCGGGCGGCTGGGGCCTCCAGGGCTGGACGACCGCCGACCTGCGGAAAGTAAAAAGACCGCTGCTGGTCAGCGCCGTGCAAAGCGCGTGGTACAATGCCGCCCCGCCAAAGCTGCAGGAGCTGTACAGGATGCAGAACGGGTTGTAGGGTCACGGGCTTCTGCAGTCTCGCCATTTCCGTTTTGTAGCGGCAGCAACTAGCTGCGGTTTTCACACACGCAGCATTTTTACTTGAACGTCAACCCCAAATCCCTCCTCCGCTGCCGCGACACTTCCATCTTCAGCGGCGGTTTCTCCAACTGCGGCCACACCCGCGACGCATCGAACACATGCAGCGGCAGGTCGTTCGGGAACACGCTCAGCCAGCGGTCCCGCACGTAATACAATACTTCCCCGTTATCGGACAGGCCGAAGCGGTCGTTGGCCGTAAGCTGCATCGCCGTCTTTTCTTTGAAATCCTTGTCGAGAATGATGAGCTTGTTCTGGTTCGTCAGCAATACCAGCTCGTCCTTCACCCGGTTGTATTGCAGCGCGGCGAACCCGTCAGGGTGCGTATAGGCAGGTGCGGACAGGCGGCCGCTGAGATCGTGGCGCCACAAGGTATCGGGGGGCTGCGCAAGATCGGCGCTCCTGCCTTTGTACCAGGGCAAAAACGATTTTTTGTAGTACACGGCCGTCAGTGTATCGAGCGGGCCTACCGGCATGTATTCGGGCGCTTTGTTGCGGGTGATGAACACGTCCTTCTCAAAATTGACCGCCACCAGCAGCTCGGGGAAACGCTGCCGCGCGTTGCTATGCATGTCTATCAGCTCTAGCACCGATTCAAAGGAAGGCCGCAGCGTCATGCGCGCCAGCAGTTTTTTCCTGGAAAGGTTGCCGTAAACGTAGGTGTAATAATGCGGCTCCTCGCAGGCAAAACGCAGGGTGTCGTGCCCCGAGAGCACATTCACCCTTCTGCCCATACCCCATATTAGCGAACCGTCTTCCGTAAAATCGCCGTAGTTCACATTGTACTTGTGATACAGCAGCGATCCGTTGCGGTCGTATACGTCCATATAGTTCATGCCGGCTTCGGGCTCTGCCAGCGTGAGTATCTTCGATGCGTCGCGGGTGGTGGTCACGGTCACATCGGAAGGCATTTCACGGAGAAATTGTCCGTGTGCGTCCAGCAGCTCCAGCTTGTCTTCGAGGTAGCCTTCGCTGTTCATTTCCATGTATGGAACAACCAGGTTGCCGTTGTCGGTAAAACGAACGCGGTATGAATCAAATTCCGTGAAGGGCCCTTCCTCCACATCGTCCCCCGCATGCAGGTAGCGTTTGGCCCCGCCCAGCCGGATCACTTCGCCTTTTTTCGCAATGCAGTCGAACAGGATGAATTCCGTCGGCAGCGGCGATTCGGGCTGGTATTTGCCATCGTCCGGCGGCGTTTCGTAATTCCGTTTGGTGTATTGCTGCTGGCGGTATTTTCCAACGGACGTGCGTTTCCTGTCCTGCTCTTCCACTCCTTTCCTGCACAACAGCAGGATGTTGTTCTTATTGGTGAAATACACATAGCTGATGGCGCCGTATTCCCCGATCTTATGCCCGTTCTGGTTGAGGATGGCGTAGTCGCGGAGCTTGGAACGCACGTTCTCCCCGGTAGTGTCCAGTACGATAAAATTGCCGTCCGCCGAAATGTCGATCCGGCCCGGCTCTATCAGCGATACCGGTAAATAATTGGTATAGCGGCTGAACTTTTGCTGGATGTGCTGCGTCTGCATAAACTCCAGCAGCTGCTGGTTCACTTTGTTCGTGTCTTCGCCGTACACTTTTTCCTTGATGGGCCCAAACAGGTTGAGCGCTTCCACGGGATCGAGGTCTTTCATTTCATATCCCATGAACACGAGGCTTTCGTTACGGTTATATTCCCTCCGCAGCATCTGCGAATAAAAATACAAAGCCGTGGAAGCCACCAGCAGGATGCCGCCCAGTATCCAGCCCCATTTCCAGCGGCGCTGGCGCTCTTTCATTTTTTGCAGCTTCTGCGCTTCGGCCGCCCGCTGCTGCGCGATGGTGTCGCGCTGTTTTACGCTGGCCTCATAAAACGCGATGATCTCCGGCGGCAGGTTGAGCTGTTCGATATAAGGCCGGTACGATTCGATCTCCTTATTGGAAAGCAGCTCGCTGATGCTTTTCTGGTAACCGGTGTAGCGGCTGCGGATCTGCTGGTCGGTAAAGCCCGCCCGGCGCTGCTCTTCGGTGCGCCGTTTGTCGATCAGCCCGGCCAGCACGTCGTGGGCGAGCTCATAGGTAAGCCCTTCCGTGCGGAGGATCTTGTTTTTCTCCATCTCGTTCAGGCAGCGGATCATGATGTTGCCGGCGCGTTTTTGCAGGTAGGCCGGCACCTGGCCGGTGAACCAGATGCCGTCGTTGATGCGCACATAGGCCAGCGGTCTTTTGGTGCCTTCGGGCGTCACGAACGCGTCCAGCACATTGCTCACAAAGTCTTCCGGGATGCCGGGAAATTCGGTTTCCAGCTGGTCCTGTATCACGGTGATGCGTTCGCGGATGAACCGTTCCAGCACTTCCTGCATGCCGCCGAAACGTTTGATGACGGCGTTGTTGAAGGTAAGGGCCGGGTAATTTGGTCCCGGCGCGGTGGTCTTTACCGGCGTGATCATGTACACGGCGCGCCAAAGCTGGTCGAGGTAGATCTGCAGGTAGGGGAGGCTTACCACGCCTTTTTCGATCAGCACGCTGATGATCTGCTTTGCGTTGTCCGCCCCTTCCTGCAGCTGGATGCCGAACTCGCGGCAGCTTTTGACGATCACTTCTTCCACGTTCCGCGCGTTCATCGGCTCTATGCGCAGGCGGCGGTCGCAGAAGTCGGGTATCTCTTTTTCAAATTCGCTGAGCCCGGCGAAAAACTCTTCGCGCATGATGAACAGCATGCTGCAGAATTGCAGCTCGGGGTCGGACAGCACACGGTCCACGATGCGCATGAACGTCTGTTTTTCCGCGTCGGTGCCCATGATGAGCAGCTCTTCGAACTGGTCGAAGATGAGGTAAACGGAACGGAGATAACGCAGGTTCACGTTTTTGAGATGCTCGTACACCTCGTCGCAAACGTTGGAAGCTTTGATGACGTTGGTATGCATGGGCGCGGGCGCCTGCACCAGCACGCTTTTGCCCGCCAGCGCGGCGGCTACGCGGGTTTCGGGCTCCGTTTTCCCGCTGAGGGCTACTTTGAGGTTGCCGAGCAGCGAATCGTTGATGTTGTCGCCACGGCGGATGAAGAACGGCTTCCAGTCCACATCGTCCATCCTGTTCATCAGCCCGCATTGCACGATGCTGGTCTTGCCCGTGCCGCTGGTGCCGTATACCAGCACGAGCCTGTTTTTGTGAATGTGCTGGTACAGCTGGTTGATCTCTTCGTCGCGGCCGAAAAAGATATTGTAATCTTCCCGGCCGTAAGGGTCAAGGAATTTAAAGGGGCTGTTGATGATCGGTTCCATATAGCTGATTGATCGCTGTCAGGGTTGCGGAGCGAGCGCTTCCAGCGCCAGGTGCTTAAAGGCGGTGAGCTGCTGGCATACGGCTTCGTAACGTCCCTGTTCCTGCTGCTCCGTTCTGCCGAACTTCCGGTTGATGTTGATCTCCACGCGGTTGAACTCATCGTCCGGCTTGCTCAC
>JBQCFV010000022.1:0-4315 GCA_051958695.1 Chitinophaga sp.
TCATCCTCGCCATCATCGCGGGTATTGCGCCGATGTTCGGCTTTCTCGGCACCATCGCCGGGATGATCCAGACCTTCTTCAACATTTCGCAGACCTCCGACATCACCCTCAGCACCATCGCGGGCGGCATCTATGTAAAAATGGTGACCTCCGCCGCCGGTCTTATCATCGGCCTGGTGGCCTATATCGGGTACAGTTACCTGCAGGCTCAGATAGACAAGGTGATCAATAAAATGGAAGGCTCGTCTTCAGAGTTCATCGACGTGCTGCTGGAGCCTTCTAAATAATTCATTGATAATTCGAAACTGGTAAATATGAATTTGCGGAGGACAAAAAAAGGCTCGGCGGAAGTGCATAGCGGCGCGTTGAACGACATCCTGTTCATCCTGCTCCTGTTTTTCCTGATCGTGTCTTCACTGGCCAATCCCAACGTGATCAAGCTGATGCTGCCGAAGGCGAAAAGCAATACCAAGGCAAAACAGACGGTGGTAGTGAGCATCGACGCGGCGCAGCAATATTACGTGGGAACGAATAAGGTGGATTTTACCACCCTGCGCGACGTGCTGGTTACCAAGCTTCCGCCGGGCGAAGTGGACCCTACGGTGGTGATCAACGCCGAAGAGACCGTGCCCATCGGGCTGGTGGTCGGCGTTATGCAGATCGCGCGGGAACTGGGGGCCAAAACCGTGCTGGGCACTGCCAACCCGCAGAACGCCCCGCCATCGGCGAAAAGATAAACTGAGCATTCAGCATATGGGGCTGACCGGGCGTAACGGTCAGCCTTTATTTTTTATGGCTTTCGCCATGCGGTCTTTGCCGAACATATTCTGCCCACTTAACTGCCTCATTTTTTTACGGCTTTCACCATACGGTCTTTGCCGAACATATTCTGCCCGCGTAACCTGTTTCACTTTTTTACGGCTTTCACCATACGGTCTTTGCCGAACATGTCCTGCCGCAATTGCACTTCCGAAAAGTTTTCTTTTTCGAGCAATTGCACCACTTCTTTTCCAAAGGATTCATGTATCTCAAAATACAGCTCGCCGCCGGTTTCCAGCTTTTCGTCCGCGAGCTGCGCGATGCGGCGGTAGAACAGCAGCGGGTCTTGGTCGGGCACGAACAGCGCCAGGGAAGGTTCAAATTCCGATATCAGCGCCTGCATTTCCGCGCGCTCTTTGTTGGGAATGTAAGGCGGGTTGCTGATGATGATATTGAAGGAGGGAAGCGCCTGCGAAGCGCCGGGGTCCAGCACGTCCTGCAATACGAAATGAACGGGCGTATGCTGCAGGTCTGCATTGCGGGTGGCCAGGGCGAGGGCGCCGGGGCTGACGTCCATGGCCCAGAGCTCTGCCGCGGGCCACTGTTTTTTGAGGGCGACGGGGATGCAGCCGCTGCCCGTGCCCACATCCAGCAGGCGCCAGGCGGGCTGTTTGGGATGATCTTTCAGTATCCATTCCACCAGCTCTTCCGTTTCGGGGCGGGGGATCAGCACCTGGCCGCTCACCAGCAGCTCCAGGCCATAAAACCAGCTTTTGCCGGTAATATGCTGGATGGGCTTATGCTCCAGCAGGTCTGAAAGCGCCTGCCGGTACTGCGTTTCCTGCGCGGGCGTCAGGTCGCCGTCCTTGTGCACGATGCGGTCCAGCTTGCCGAGGCCGGTGATATGCTCCATCAGCAGATGCCCGATGTTGGCGGCTTCGCGGGCGTCGTACAGGTGCCCGATGGCGGCGGTAAGCCCGGCGAATGCGGATTGAATGGTCATGATATTCAGATAATCAACGGGAAAATCGCCGTTGAAACGATATTTTTGCACAAACTTATCATTTCAGCCGCAATCATGCACGACCAGCCGCACGAAATTTTTATGCAGCGATGCATCAGCCTGTCTCTCAACGGGGAAGGCATGGTGGCGCCCAACCCCATGGTGGGGGCGGTGCTGGTGCATGAAGGGAAGATCATCGGCGAAGGGTTTCACCGCGTGTACGGCGAAGCCCATGCGGAAGTGAACTGCGTGAACAGCGTGGAGCCTGAAATGCAGGAACTGATCCCGCATTCCGTGATGTACGTGAGCCTCGAACCCTGCGCCCATCACGGCAAAACGCCGCCCTGCGCCGATCTGATCATTGCCCGTAACATCCCGGAAGTGGTGATCGGTTGCGTGGACAGCTTTTCGGAAGTGGCGGGCAAAGGCATTGAAAAGCTGCGCGCCGCAGGCGTGAAAGTGACCACCGGCGTGCTGGAAGCGGAATGCAGGCAGGTGAACCGCCGTTTTTTCACCTTCCACGAGCAGCGCCCGCCGTACGTGATCCTCAAATGGGCGCAAAGCCCGGATGGCTTCATGGCCCCGCCGGACGGCTCGCCCGTTCGCATTTCAGGGCCGTATACGGACAGGCTGGTACATCAGTGGCGCAGCCGCGAAGCGGGCATCATGGTTGGCACGCGTACCGTGTTGAACGACAATCCCAGGCTGAATACGCGGCTCTGGCCGGGTAAAAGCCCCGTTCGCATCGTGCTGGACCTGGACGGGAAAATACCGCGCGATTTTCATGTGCATGACGGCTCCGTACGCACCATCTTTATCACCGGAAAGGATATCGACCGCTCAAAAGAGCTGGCGCCGCAGGTGATGACGATGCTGCATGCTGAATCCGTCCAGAGCATTATCGTGGAAGGCGGGGCGAATTTGCTGCAGCAATTTATCCGCAGCGGCGCCTGGGACGAAATGAGGGTGATCACCGGGCAGCGGCCTTTGGGCGGCGGGCTGAGAGCGCCCGAACCCGTCGAAGTGCACCTGCAGGAAAAGCTGGATGTTGCGGGCGATGAAGTGGCCGTTTACAGCCGGCTGGCATAAAAAAGAAAAAATGGAAGTCTATTATACGATCGAAAAAAAAGCGGTAGCGGAATTTAAGGACAGGGGAAGCAAATTTCTCGCTTATGCGTTCCCCGTAAAGTCCGCCGAGCAGGTGAAAGAGTGTTTGCAGGAAGTAAAAAAGGAACACCCCAAAGCCACGCATCATTGTTACGCTTACAGGCTGGGAACGGACGGGTTGCAATACCGTGCCGTGGACGACGGCGAACCTTCCGGCTCTGCGGGCAAACCCATACTGGGGCAGATCGACAGCAAACAGCTCACGGACGTGCTGGTGATCGTAGTGCGTTATTTTGGCGGCACGCTGCTCGGTGTGCCGGGCCTCATCAACGCTTACAAAATGTCCTGCGCGCTGGTGCTGCAGCTGATACCGGCCGTGCAAAAGAACGTGGAAGCGCGTTACCGGCTGGTGTTCGACTATACCATCCTGAACGATGTGATGATGGTAGTGAAACAGAACAATTGCACGGTGCTCAGCCAGGAGCTACAGCTGTTTTGCAGCATGGAGGTCGGCATCCCCAAATCCAGCCTCGACCTTTGCCTGCTGCGGCTGAAGGATATTTACAATTTGGAAGTGAAGGCCGTTTGATCACTTAAACGCATTCTTCACATCCTTTAAACTCACCCCGAACAATTTTTTCACGATAGGATCGAGATGCCGCTCACTGCCTTGCAGGTGGATCGTGCGGTGATAATGTTCCAGCCGTCCGCCGGGTTTCAGGCCGGCTGCGGGAGAGGAGCTTTCCAGCTCGTAGAACCGTCCCATCTGCGCGCCGGATTCGCCCGCGGGGCCGTCGTTGTAAGCATTCACCACATCGCCAACGAACGGCTGCTCCTGTATGCCCCAGGAGGAGTTCACGTATCTATGCGGCGAAGAAGGTTTGGTGAACTGCACGATGGTAAGGACCTTATTTTCGGGATCGTAGCTGCCTAATACGTTGTAGCAGGCTTTTTGCCGCAGGCCGATCTTGCTGCGGTATTTGGCGTCCGCCCGGAAATACACGATATTCTTTTCTTTTATAAGCCGCTCTGCCGGCACTTTCCCGAAATATTCGTCATTAACGGCGCCGCCTGTACGAAGCGGGATGAACACCGTATTTTTTTCGGCGGCGGGGAACATGCCGAGTATCCAGATGGAAGGCATGCCGTAAGCCGTGTCCCATCTTTGTTTGCCGGTGTTCGTGATGCTGTTGGCGGAATGGAAGCCTACGGCGTGAACGCTGCGGTGAAGGGTGGAGCCGAGATAATTGCGCAGGTCGCGGCGGGCGATGAGCGTAACGTTACGCGTTACCTTGATGTCAAAAATATGGCCTTTGTAATTGGGCAATTGCATGTCTCGATCAAAGGTGACGGATGCCTTGGTGCGTGCGGCGACTTTGAACGGTTCTGAATCGAGCGCGGCGGGCACCTGCCAGTGCACAAGATCGAAAGTATCGCCCGGCGCGA